>NZ_JAKZIW010000047.1:0-16603 GCF_031143325.1 Enterococcus sp. FR204
TTTTGTTTTTCATTTTGGCAGGAAACGACCCTTTTATATAAAAGAAAGACAAAGAAGTAAAGTTTCATATAAATTTTTCAATCAAGCAGAAAAACGTTGACATTGGCTAGATTAGCGGGTAATATGTTAAATGGTATTGTTTGCCCCACAAAGAGCCCCGGAAACTCGAAGTGTATGTCAAACATCAGAACTTAAATTGGAGGAAAATAACGTGCGTACAACATATATGGCCAAACCAGGCGAAGTAGAACGTAAATGGTATGTAGTAGACGCAACTGATGTTCCATTGGGACGTCTTTCAACAGTTGTTGCATCTGTACTACGTGGTAAAAATAAACCAACTTTCACACCTCATTTGGATACTGGCGATTTCGTCATCGTCATCAATGCAGACAAAGTGAAATTAACAGGTAAAAAAGCGACTGACAAAATTTATTACCGTCACAGCAACTACCCAGGAGGATTGAAATCAATCACTGCTGGCGAATTGCGTGCTAAAAATTCTCGTCGTTTGATCGAAACTTCTGTAAAAGGTATGCTTCCTAAAAACACTTTAGGCCGCAAACAATTTACAAAATTGAACGTATACGGTGGAGCAGAACATCCACATGCAGCACAACAACCAGAAGTTTTAGACATCACAAACTTAATCTAATAGGAGGGAATTTCATTGGCACAAGTTCAATATATCGGCACAGGCCGTCGTAAAAACGCAGTTGCTCGCGTACGTCTAGTACCAGGAACTGGCAAAATTACTGTAAATAAAAAAGATGTTGAAGAATACATTCCACATGCTGACTTGCGTGAAGTAATCAATCAACCTTTCGCTGTTACTGAAACAAAAGGCGCATATGACGTATTTGTTAACGTAAACGGCGGAGGATACGCTGGACAATCAGGAGCTATCCGTCATGGTATCGCTCGTGCATTGCTAGAAGTTGATCCTGACTTCCGTTTAGCTCTTAAACGTGCTGGCTTACTTACTCGTGACGCACGTATGGTCGAACGTAAAAAACCAGGTCTTAAGAAAGCTCGTAAAGCATCACAATTCTCAAAACGTTAATTGCGATTATCGTTCGAGTTCACGAGTTACGAGAATCGTACTGGGCGAAGCAATGCTGAGCGCAGTTACCTTAATCCTAACTTTTCTGGCACTTTCCACAATTTGGAAAGTGCCTTTTTTGTGTTTTTAGCTATGTTAATAGGTAGGATTCTTGGTCTATAATATCATTCGATCTATAAACAAACGGGAAAAAGATCAAGTATCTTCAAACAATATTATTTATCCGCTTCTGAGGTTGTGACAGAAGTGGTCAGCTTCAAGAAATAAGAAGGAATTTACAAAAATCGCTTCTCATGTTTGATGAAGATTGTGACTTGTGACCGAGGAGTTGGTAGGAGAACACCGTTTATTCGGAAGAAGGGATTGTGAAAAGTCTTTTGTCATAACCTCTTATTTGGTAGCTAATTGTAAATCCCAAACGGCATGTATTATTTTTCATAAGTCCGTTTTTAAGGATTAATGTTTTCTTTTGCTTTTTATATGGTCTAGCTTCAGCGAGAAGTTCCAACGCATATACAAGGACGTCTGATGTCAACGATAACAACGATTACCATGGTGGCCAGTCCACTTGGATTAGCACTGTTTGGTGCGCTCTTTGATTGGCAGACAACGCAACCACGTCTGCGAGACAGTCTGATTTTTCTTGAAATTCAATTGGAAAATTTACGCTTTCTTTATACATTTCTGGCTGCTTTCTTTATACCCGTCAACTATACTTCACTTATCAATAAGAAAGAAGGATAAGTATGGATTTTGGAAATGAAACGGTCTTGAAAGCAACTGGTATAACCAAAAAATACGGTGCTGCCAAAGCATTAGATAAAGTATCGATCGAAATCAAACGTGGAATGATCTATGGTTTGATTGGGGAGAATGGAGCGGGTAAGTCTACCTTTATGAGAACTATTATGGGTTTGATCTCGATTGATGAAGGTTCGATCGAATTATTTGGAACGACGGATTTGCAGGCAGCAAGACGACGTATGGGTCAATCGATTGAAACCCCTGCTCTTTATCCAGAATTAACTGCAAGAGATAACCTACGTATCCAAGCAGCGAACGGCGGTGTGTCGGATAGAGAAATCGAAGACCTGCTGAAAATGATGCGATTGGAAAATACAGGGAAAAAGAAAGCAAAGAATTTCTCTTTAGGTATGCGCCAGCGTTTAGCTATTGCAAATGCACTGATCACGAATCCAGAATTTTTGATTTTGGATGAACCGACGAATGGGATGGATCCAGCAGGGATGGCAGAAATGCGAGAAATCATCCAACGTTTGGTAAAAGAACGGGGCATCACCGTCTTGCTTTCTAGCCACTTGCTAGATGAATTGTCACAGATCGCCACTCACTATGGTATTTTGCATGAAGGACACTTGATCAAAGAATTATCGAAAGAAGAATTGGCACAAGAATCTCGTCAATTTATAAAAATTGACACTTCGGCGACGGAACAAGCAGTAACGGTTCTCGACTCTCTTGGTTATAGGGATTATTTTGTCCAATCTAGCCGTGTTATCCAGCTTTTTGAAGGAATTGACCAAGTAGCAGCCATCAATCAAGCATTGGTAGAGGCAAAAGTTCCTGTGGATGGTATCCACCTAGTTGGGCAAAAACTGGAAGATTATTTCTTACAATTAACTGGAGGCAATCCACATGTTTAATCTATTAACTGCTGAAAAAATAAAAGTATGGAAGAGCCGTAAAATGTGGGTCTCACTAGGACTGATGGTCGTACTTCCGCTTTTTTATTCTTGGAACGAATGGTATATGCATACAAAATACGGCAATGAATTAAACCAAGCAACGGATACAGTCATCAACGGTGCAACAGGGATTTTAATGGTAGAAAAAATGGCTGCATGGATTCTTCTGGCTTTCGCAGCATTTGCGTGCTTTTATATTGGGGAAGAATTTCAAAACGGTACGATTCGCAATACGTTATCTTTAGGACGGAATCGAATGACTTATTATGTGTCGAAACTTCTCGTTACGCTTTTGATCACAACACTTGGCGTGGTTTTGATTACGGGGCTAGCCATGCTTGCTTACACACTTGCTTTCGGATTTGGTGAAGTTGAGGGAATCAAAAACTATGGAAATTATGTTCTAAAAGTATTTCCTGTATTGCTTCTGCTGATATTAGGGACATTATCTGTTCCATTGGCTTTGACATTCATCACTAGAAGTACCAGTGTCAGTTTGCTTCTTTCTTTTCTTTATATCATGGGAACGGCCTTCGTTCCCGGTGTTTTCGCAAAAATCAAAGGCTTGGAATTTCTAACGGAGTGGTTTACGGAAACGTGGCTCATGTATACGGACTTTGCGCAACAAGCAACTTATTCGCAAGCACCGAAAATGATTCTGGTCAGTCTAGTAACAATCGTGGTATCATCAGCTCTAGGAATGTTTATTTTCCAAAAATCTGACATTAAGTAGGTGGTCCTGCTGGAAACTATTTTGGTTATCGAAGACGATGAAGCTGTTCATTCCTTACTGGAGGAGGTTCTTGAACAGAGATACAAACTTCTTGATGCTTATTCAGGTACGGAAGGAAAATTATTGTTAAGCACATATCCTGTCGATTTGATCCTTCTAGATCTCATGCTTCCAGGGCTTTCAGGTGAAGCATTGTTAGCAGAAATCCGACAGACATCGAATGTTCCGATCATCGTTCTTTCAGCAAAAAGCGATCAAAGAGATAAAGTTTCCTTGTTGGCAGCAGGAGCGGATGACTATGTGACGAAACCATTTGATATCGAAGAACTTTTGTTACGAATCGGCATCCAACTTCGTCATCAGACTTCTGTCCAAGTAAAAGATCTGTCACAACGCATCTATTACAAGGAAATCTTACTGGACAAAGAGTCAAGGGATGTAAATGTGAATGGCGTGGCTGTCCATTTGACAGGAAGAGAATTCGATCTGCTGAAGCTTTTTTTAGAACATCCGAAAAAAGTATTTTCGCGAGCAAATCTTTATGAAACAGTTTGGCAAGAACCATATTTTGATAGTGAGAAAACAGTGAATATGCATATTTCCAATCTTCGAGGGAAACTAGCAAAGGCACATGCTGTGTATATTCATACGGTGTGGGGAGTGGGGTTTAGATTTGATTAAGTGGCTGTTGCTTCTCGTTGTTATCTTTATGGGAAGTTTTATTTTCTTCCTGCAAAGGGAAATCAAGCGATTAACTAAGAAAATCGCCACTCTTTCTGAACGACAAGAATATGGTGGTCGTCTCTCAGTCGAATTTCGAGAAAAGAATCTAATGGACCTAGTAGATGCACTGAATAGATGGGTGGATGAAAATGAACAAAAAGGACAAGTATTTCAAGAAATGGAAGAAAACATCAGACTATCGATCGTCGGCCTTTCTCATGATCTCAGAACTCCTTTGACTGCTATTAACGGTTATGTACAATTACTGGAACAGGTAGAGGATACGGAGAAACGGGAGAAGTATTTAACGATCATCAAACAATCTGTTGCAAGATTACTCAGTATGACGGATCAGTTTTATGATCTTGCTCGAATAGAGACGAAGCAAAAAGAAATGGATCTCCATACGCTTTCTTTTTCTAAAGAGGTGGAAGAAGTATTTTTCTCTTTTTATGAACAATTTTCTGAGAAAAATATCCAGGTAGCGTTCGCTGAACACTCGATAAATACAACTGTATTAGCAGATCCGCTCATGTTGCTGCGAGTGCTGCAAAATATCATACAGAATTTATTGCGTTATGCAGATGGACAAGCAAAGGTGACATTTTCAAAAGAGGATCCATTCATTCGATTAACAGTGGCCAATCCTATCAAACCAGGAGCGCAAACCTCTGTTGAAAAAGTCTTCCAGCGTTTTTATACCGAAAATACCAGCCGCACAAATACGGAATCTAGCGGAATCGGGCTTTACCTGTCAAAAAAATTGGTGGAAGGAATGGGAGGAGAGATGACCGCTAGATTAGACGGGGGCATCTTCTCCATCTCCGTCAAGTTGCGGAGGGTTTAATTGGCTCTAATTTACCTGAAGTGAATGACAAAAAATTGTATCTCGTTTTAAAGACATCTTCTTTTTTGGAAGGTGTTTTTATTTTGGTGTGATTGATACGAATTAGGTAACGAAGATAGTTATTTTTGTACCCCCTTTTCAAATAGCGCAACAGTGCTATACTAAAACTAACAAATCAAGGAACGGAGAGGGATATGGGCCAAAGAGAATTTATCGTTTTAATTATTATTGCAGTTGTTATTTTATTAGTTGTTTTAGACATTTTTTCACGTTTGAAAGTAAAGGAAACAGTTCGTAGTAATTGGGGAAAAATTCCTTATCAACCGAGATTTGATAAAGAAGAAAGTTTGAAGGATGCGTGGCTCACGGAGAAAAAATTCCGTTCATGGGATAGTGAAATCGACGATCTTACTTGGTATGACTTGGATATTTTCGAAGTATTTGAAGGGATCAACAGTACCTATTCTAGTGTAGGTTCAGAAGCGTTGTATCAGCGTTTACGTAGCTTTGATTTTGGAGAAGATTATCAGTTAGAAAAACTAATTGCTTTTTATCAGGAAAATCCTCAACTGAGAGAAAGAATCCAATATCAATTCGCTCGTTTAGGAAAAAAAGATCATAATTTTGCAAAACAATATCTAGCGGATGGAAAAAGTAAAAAGATTGGACGCGTAGGTTTATTTATTTTTCTTGGCTTGCTTCCGCTGGTGGGTGTAGGTTTGCTTCTTTTAGGGCAAGTACTAGGAATCTATCTAGCAATCGGTGGCTTAGTATTCAATACGGTCTATTATCTAGTGAAGAAACAAACACTAGAAACAGAGCTGAATAGCATGAGTTATTTGGTTTCAACGATTTCAGCCGCCAATCAGTTAGCAAAAATGACGACACCACTTCAAAAAGAGCTGAAACAGCAAACTAAACCATTAAGAGACATCCCTAAATTAGGTTTTTCATTTCGAATGAAGAGCGGGAGTGAAGCAGAATTGATTTTTGAATATGTCAACATCATGTTCATGCTACCATTTATCTCCTATCATTTCGTTCTCACTAAATTAGAAAAGCATTCAAATGAAGCCATCAAGCTGTGGGAATTGCTGGGAGAATTGGAAGTTGCAGCAGCCGTTTTGAATTATCGCACCTATATGCCGATCACTTGCCGACCAGAGTTTACTGAGGGCGGTGTGACAGCGAAAGATATCTATCATCCATTGTTAAAAGAAGCGGTAGTGAATCCAGTCAACTGGCAGAAGAATATATTAGTCACGGGTTCCAATGCATCAGGAAAATCTACGTATGTCAAAAGTATAGCCATCAGCTGTATTCTAGCACAGACGATCCAAACAGCGATTGCAGAACAGTTTACCCTGCAATCTGGACATGTGTTGACTTCCATGGCAATCGAAGATGATTTATTTGAAGGCGACAGTTATTTTGTTTCAGAAATCAAATCGATCAAACGTTTGCTGGACCAAGTGGCTTCCAAAGAACGCTGCTACTGCTTCGTAGATGAGATTTTAAAAGGGACAAATACGATTGAACGGATTGCTTCTTCCGCTTCAGTCGTTCGGTGGCTTGCGGAGTATCCATCATTAGCATTTGTCGCCACACATGATATCGAATTGACAGAGATTTTAAAGAATTATTGTGAGAATGTCCACTTTGAAGAACAAGTAACAGAAGGAAAAGGAATCAGTTTTGATTTCAAATTAAAAGAAGGACCTTCAAGGACCCGAAATGCGATTGCCTTGCTGAAAGTTTTGGATTACCCTGAATCCATAGTTGAACAGGCCCAAAAAGAAAGTTTGTTGTTCGATGAACAGCGGCAGTGGTATCCGTTTGATTAACTTTATCAAACGAAGCATGATGCGTGGGTCCAAAAAGACGATTATCAAAAGAAGTACATCGATGCCAAAAAAGTGGCAGAATTCAATGGAAACGAGTCTGCTGTCCAGATGATCTTGGAAGATTTAGCAAAAGACGATACAAAATAAACCACGCTGTCTTCCTTCTAGCAGCTTTTATCGAAAAAACTTAGCATTAGCGACGAGACGCACGTTCCATGGAAAAGTTCTCCGTAAAACAAACAGAGAAAACAGAAATTGATAAATAACTATTTCCATTTTATTTATTTCGGTTAAAATAAAAGAAAAAAGCTTTCGATAAAAGGACGGAGGAAAGCTTAACATGAATAAAAAAGAAAGAACCTCAGTTATAAGGATCTTCTATATGTCATCGTAGTAGTTGCTGTCGGTGCTTTTATGATTTTAAAAGTTCCAGAGTTGTTTAGATAGTTATTCTATCGAAGATGATCATGAACTAGAAAACACATCTCCTCTTTGTGAGCAGGTGTGTTTTTGTGTGGAAACCAAGTTGTTTTTTCATCTGCTGTATTCCATGATACAATAAAGAATCATGTCTATAAGGAGATAGGAAATAAATGGCAAATGCGCTTGAAATAAATAATTTGAAAAAGATCTATGGAAGTGGGGTCGAAGCATTGCGGGGAATCGATCTTTCGGTGAAAGAAGGAGATTTCTATGCGCTATTAGGGCCAAATGGAGCTGGGAAGTCTACAACGATCGGGATTATTACTTCTTTAGTCAATAAAACATCTGGAAAAGTGAATGTCTTCGGTTATGATCTGGACAAGGATCTAGTTCGAGCAAAGCAACAGATTGGATTGGTCCCGCAAGAGTTCAATTTTAACCCTTTTGAAACGGTCCAGCAAATCGTCGTGAATCAAGCCGGTTACTACGGTGTCTCTCGCAAAGAAGCGATGAAACGCAGTGAAAAATATTTGAAGCAGTCCAATCTTTGGGAAAAGAGAAATGTCCGTGCACGTATGCTTTCCGGGGGAATGAAGCGAAGACTGATGATTGCTAGAGCACTGATGCATGAACCACGTTTGCTGATCTTAGATGAACCAACAGCAGGAGTTGACATCGAGTTGAGACGCGAGATGTGGGAGTTTCTACGAGAATTGAACGAAAATGGTACAACGATCATTTTGACGACGCATTATCTAGAAGAAGCTGAAATGCTTTGTCGCAACATCGGAATCATCCAATCGGGTGAACTGATCGAGAATACAAGTATGAAAGAGCTTCTGTCAAAACTGCAATTTGAAACATTTATCTTTGATTTAGCGCCATATGATACCAAACCTGTGATTGAAGGATATGCTTGTACATTTGAAGATGAGCAGACAATCGCTGTCGAAGTTGAACGAAATCAAGGGGTGAACGGAATCTTCGATCAGCTTACAAGACAAGGAATCAAAGTTCTTTCTATGAGGAATAAGTCGAATCGTTTAGAAGAACTGTTCTTGAAAATCACAGAAGAAAATAATCATACGGAGGAGAAAAATGTTTAATCTTTATTTTACTGCATTAAAAAGTTTAGCTATCAAGGAAACGAACCGCTATTTGCGTATATGGGTCCAAACACTGGTTCCGCCAGTGATCACGACATCCTTGTATTTTGTTATTTTCGGAAAAATGATCGGTGGGCGGATCGGTGACATGGGTGGTTTTTCATATATGGAATTCATCGTTCCTGGTTTGATTATGATGTCTGCTATCACTAGTTCGTATGCCAATGTTTCTTCGTCCTTCTTCTCTCAAAAATTTCAGAAAAATATCGAAGAAATCTTGGTAGCACCTGTTCCTACGCATGTGATTATTTGGGGCTTTGTGATTGGTGGTGTGGGTCGCAGTATTCTCGTCGGCTCTCTCGTAACGATCATTTCCTTGTTCTTTGTACCACTTCATGTGTATTCATGGTTCATGGTCATCATTACATTATTGATGACGGCAATCTTGTTTTCGTTAGCAGGACTGCTCAACGGGATTTTTGCTCAGTCTTATGATGATGTATCGATCGTGCCTACATTTGTCTTGCAGCCGTTAACTTATCTAGGTGGCGTTTTCTATGCCATCTCTATGTTACCGCCCTTTTGGCAAGCTGTTTCGAAAGTCAATCCGATCGTTTATATGATCTCCGGTTTCCGTTACGGATTCCTTGGAACGATCGATGTGCCAGTAGCAACATCGATGATCGTACTTGTGTTATTCATCGTTGTTTTGTACGCCGTTACTTGGTATTTGATTAATAAAGGAAGAGGATTGAGAAGTTAGAAAAGAGGTTGTGAAATCAGCGTTTTGACCTGAGTATTAAAGAAACAAACGGAAAAATAGTTCCTCATATTTTGTTGTTTTTTGAGCGAATACCGAGGGTCAGCTGATTGAACAATGTTTAGTGGAGAGGTTGTGAAAAAGCTGTTCTGCATCAAGTAATAAGAACAGCCAAACAAAAATAGCTTCTCATATTTTTCGTTTGGTTGGGCTTTTTACCGCAGATGCAAGCTTTTGAACACCGTTTAAGAAAGAGGTCGTAAGCCTGCCATTCAGCTCCGAGTCATAAGGAGCAATTTCAAAAAACAGCTTCTCATGTTTGATGAATATTTTAACTTGTGACCGAGGAGTTGGCAGGAGAACACCATTTATTCCGGAAAAGGGACTGTGAAGATTTTTGTCACAGTCCTCTTTTTGTTCAATCAGACAAACCTTCTGAGCTGTTCACTTTGCTTCTTTTTTTGTTTCCTAGTATAATGACAATGCTTTTGAGAAAGATTGCGACTTCACTGCTTGATAGAATGGAGAGTAACAAATAAATGACTACTAATTTTTGGAAAGAGCTGCCAAAGCCTTTTTTTGTTTTAGCACCAATGGAAGATGTCACAGATGTTGTATTTCGCCATGTCGTAAAGCATGCAGCAGCACCGGATGTCTTCTTTACTGAGTTTACAAACTCAGACAGTTTCTGTCATCCAGATGGAAAAGACAGTGTACGAGGAAGATTAACATTTACAGAAGATGAACAGCCGATGGTTGCCCATATTTGGGGAGACAAGCCAGAATTTTTTAGAGAAATGAGCATTGCTATGGCAGAAATGGGCTTCCAAGGAATCGATATCAACATGGGCTGCCCAGTCCCTAATGTAGCAGAACGTGGAAAAGGCAGTGGCTTGATCCTTCGTCCAGAAGTAGCGGCACAATTGATTGAAGCAGCTAAAGCTGGCGGTTTGCCTGTCAGCGTCAAGACGCGTATCGGCTATACGGAAATTTCTGAGATGGAAGAATGGATCAGTCACCTACTTCATCAAGATATAGCCAATCTTTCTGTCCATTTGCGTACGCGTAAAGAGATGAGTAAAGTAGATGCACATTGGGAAGTCATTCCTAAAATCATTGCTTTACGTGACCAAATCGCTCCACAAACACTAATCACGATCAATGGAGATATCCCCGATCGCCAGACAGGAGAAGAATTGGCCGATAAATATGGCGTTGATGGCATCATGATTGGCCGAGGGATTTTCAAGAATCCTTATGCATTTGAAAAAGATCCGAGGGAACATACAGAAAAAGAACTGATCGGACTACTTCGTCTGCAACTAGATCTGCAAGATCATTATTCAGAAATCATCCCGCGTTCCATCACAGGACTACATCGTTTCTTTAAAATCTATATCAAAGGATTTCCAGGAGCAAATGACTTGCGAGTTCAGTTGATGAATACGAAATCTACTGATGAAGTACGAGAGATCTTAGACACCTTTGAAAAAGAACATCCAACGCTTTTCAGTGAACAATGATTTCTTGCTTGAACACCGTGAATTAGAGGTCGTGAAAAAGCTGTCCTGTATCAAGTAATAAGAACAGCCAAACAAAAATAGCTCTTCATATTTTGTCGTTTTTTGAGCTAATACCGAGGGTCAGTTGATTGAACACCGTTTATATCAGAGGTTGTGAGCCTGCCGTTTAACTCTGAGTCACAAGGAGCAATTCCAAAAAATAGCTCCTCATATTTTATGAATATTGTAACTTGTGACCGAAGAGTTGGTAGGGGAACACCGTTTATAAGAGGTTGTGACAAAAGTCTTGTCGCAACCTCTTTTTTAACCAAAAAAGTGCAAATATTTTACTTTAAGTAAGAGAATAATTATGATGAATAAAAAAGGTGGAACAAATAGCATACTATATATATTGAAATGAAAACTGTATGGATGCTCCAACTTGATG
This sequence comes from Enterococcus sp. FR204, assembly GCF_031143325.1. Taxonomy (NCBI): domain Bacteria; kingdom Bacillati; phylum Bacillota; class Bacilli; order Lactobacillales; family Enterococcaceae; genus Enterococcus; species Enterococcus sp. FR204. The sequence continues at coordinate 11,156 of NZ_JAKZIW010000047.1, forward strand.
AAGCTAAGGAGGAATTCGTATGTCAGAAAAGGAATTAATGAAGGTAGTCGGTTTTTATGAAGGGTTGCCGATCGATGATCCAAAAAGCTTTATTGATGAAAAAGAACAGATACCTGTACTCAGTTCACGGGATCTTCTGGTAAAAGTCAACGCAGTATCTGTTAATCCTGTCGATACGAAACTTCGCCAAGATAACGGGATAAGAAATGCTTTACGTATCTTAGGTTTTGATGGAGTCGGGAAAGTTGTTGCTGTAGGTGACGAAGTGCAAAAATTTTCTGTCGGCGATCGCGTTTTTTACGCAGGTACAACAACAAGAGCAGGAAGCAATCAAGAATACCAACTAGTTGACGAACGTATTGTCGCTCTTGCACCAAAAAATCTTTCAGATGAAGAAGCTGCAGCCTTGCCGTTGACCTCATTGACCGCTTATGAATTGTTATTTGAAAAATTTGGTCTAACTCCAGAAGAAAATGCCAATCGCGGGAAAAAAATCTTAGTGATCAACGGAGCCGGGGGCGTCGGTTCGATTTTGAATCAACTAGCGCATTGGGCTGGCCTAGAAGTCTACGCGACTGCAAGTCCGAAGAATTTTGAATGGCTGAAAAAAACAGGTGTAGACTATCCAATCGATTATCATCACGACTTAAGTAAAAGTTTTCGTGAATTAGGAATCGATCAAGTAGAGTATGTCGCTGTATTATTCGATATTACCCGCTACTTTGATCAAATCAAGCACCTTGTCCGACCATTTGGACATGTGGGAACGATCGTAGGGATCAAAGAGCCGTTAGATATAGGTGTTTGGAAAAACCAATCTATCAGCTTCGACTGGGAGTATATATTCGCTAAAACAGACTATAACTATGAAATCGAAACGCAAGGAGAAGCTTTAGCGCACATTGCTGCTTTAGCAAATGAAGGGATTATCCGCAGTACATTGAGCAAGGTCTATTCAGATGGGATGAATGCGAAGAACTTGAAACAAGCAACCAAAGACGTAGAAACAGGACATATGTTAGGAAAAGTCGTTGTTAGTGGTCCGTTCAACGGATAAGCAAGAATACGCCGATTTTTTTCTTATTTGACTTTGATAAAAACAAGAGCGCATGACAGTAATTTGCCATAAGCTCTTGTTTTTTTATTTATAATAAGCGAATCAACGAAAGGGAAAGAATTCCTGCCAAGACGATCACCAATAAGCTTTTTGAAAGAATAGCAGCTAAAAGTGTAGGAACTGAAGCCAAAGCATTTTCGAGATTGATCTGCGGCAGATGTCCGATATTTTGGGTAAATAGACTGCTGAACCATAAAGCAGACATAATGACGATTGGGACAAAACTTAAATACTCAAGCAACGGTTGCGGTAAATCGTATTTTTTCAGTAAGACAAATGGTAGGACCCTAGAAAGCCAAGTTGCTAAAGTACAACCTAAAATAGTCAGCAATGTAAACTCAAAAGAAGGCATGTTTGATCCACACCCCCAATCCGCACCCAATCAGTGTTACAATTACAATCACTAAGTTACTTGGGATAAAAATCAGTCCGACATATACCAGAATCAAAGTGAGTCCAATCAGGATCAACTGTAATCGTTTAGAGGTGTTTCTATCAGAAATGACTTGAAGATAAAGTAACCCGATAAACATAGCGACGATGGCGAAATCCAAACCAAACTTTTTCGGATCAGTAATAAAATTCCCTAAAAGTGCGCCAACAAGAGAAGAACCCACCCACGTCAAATAAGAAATCCAATTAGCTGTATTCATCCAACGAAAGTTTAACTTTTGTCCAGTATAGTTCAATTTATTCATTCCCAGTGCGAAACTTTCATCTGTCAGCAATGTGCCAATCAGCAGATTTTGAAGCAGCCGATTTTTCTTGAAATAAGGAGCAATCGTCATACTCATCAGAATCATTCGGGAATTGACTAGAAAGGTCGAGAGAACGATGGAGAGCAGTGGACTATGGCTAGCAAGCATGCTGACCGTGATAAATTGGGCAGAACCAGCATAGATCAGCAGGGACATCAACGTGACGACTAGTGGATGAAATCCGGCAGCTTTCCCAACGATACCAAATGCAAGTCCAATACCGATATAACCGAAAACGGTAGGTAACGTGTCTTTGATCGCAGTTTTTATATCTAACTTTTCATCCAATAACAAAACTCCTTTAGCACGACATAAATTTTCATAATTGTCGTCAAACTTGTGAATATTCTAAATTTTTAATGAAGACTTGTCAACTTCAATTTTAAACAAATAAAAAAGACTGGACGTAGTTTAAAAAAAATCTTCTCAAGTTAGATTTCCAGACCTAACTTCTGAGGATCACTACATTTGTCACAGTCTCTTATACTGACAAGTATAAATGAAGTATAAAGAAAAAGTATTTGTTATTGGTATTTCTCATTATTCTTGTTTTCTAATGTGTTCACTTCAAGTGGAATTTTAGAATATTATTCAACTAACAAGTCTACATCGTATCTAAATCCATTTGTATCACTTAATTGCTTGTAAAATTCGCCACTTTTTTTAATTGTTCTTTTTTGAGTAGTAAGGTCGAGTGAAACCAGCCCATATCGGTTTTTATAGGCGTTGATCCATGACCAGCAATCAATAAATGTCCAAAGATGATACCCCTTAATGTTACATCCTTCATTTATTGCCTTCCATAAGTAAGCAAGATGATCTTTGATATACTCAATCCGATAATCATCAATTATTTGCCCTGTATCATCCATGAAACGTTCTTCATCCGCAACGCCCATTCCGTTCTCGGAGATAAATGCTTCGATGTTTCCATAATGGTTCTTGATATCCATGCACAAATCATAAATTCCTTTTTCGTAAATTTCCCATCCCCGGTATTCGTTCATTCGTCGTCCAGGCATGATATGTGGTTCGAAAAACCACTCTGGTAAAAATGGACTAGATGTATCCACCATAGAAGAACGAGATTTGACGCGACGTGGCTCGTAATAGTTTAGTCCAAGAATTTGAGCGGTATTTTCGTAGATACATACAAGATCTTCTTTCGTATAATCTTCAGGAAGCTGATTATATTCTTGTAATAACAGGATAAGCTTTTTAGAAAAATTCCCTTTAACCATAGGATCTAAAAAGCTCCGCGTATAAAATAAATCAGCGATTTCTGCTGCTTTCACATCAGCAGGATTTTGACTACGAGGAAAAGTAGGACTCAAATTTAGAATAACGCCTATTTTACTAGGAAGAGCTAGTTCTTTAAATGCTTGTATTGCTTTTGCGTGTGCAAGTATAGTGAAGAATGCTGCTTGCGCTCCGCGTTTAAAGTCAATGAGGTTTGGATAATGAAAATCTTCAAGATAAGTACCTAAAATAGGCCCAAGTGGTTCATTGAAGGTAAACCAATGACAAACTAAGTCACCAAATTCTTTAAAACAAGTTTCAGCGTAATGAACATAAGCATCAACTACTTCACGTGATTCCCATCCACCTTTATCTTGAAGAGTAGCAGGCATGTCAAAATGATATAAGTTGGCAAATACTTTGATTCCATTATTATTCATTTCGGAAAATAATTTTCGATAGAAAGAAATGGCTTTGGGATTTACTTTTCCGGTACCGCCATTTGGAAACATTCGTGCCCAAGAAATAGAAACGCGAAAGGAGTTATGCCCAGTTTTTTTCATTAGTTCTATATCTTCTTTATATTGATGGATGTGATCGGTTGTAATAGAGGAATCGATTCGTTGATAAAACCGGTAAGGTTGTTCTTTAAACCAGCGATCCCAGATAGTCTCTGCTTTTCCTGTTTCCCCTTTTCCTTCTGCTTGCTCAGCTGACCAAGCGGAACCCCACCAAAAATCATCTGGAAAAGTTAGCTTTTTCATAGTTGTCATAATTTTTTTACCTCCTGTTTTCACTTAATGATAACACCGCTTACAACTCAAAGTAAATAGTTTTGTTTAAATATATATATCTTTTTTGTTGTATGTATAATTTTGCTGTGGATTTTATCGGTTTATTTATGTTAAAGTATAGATGAAGATATGTTTTTGATTGGAGGGTCACCATTGAAAAAAATTGCGAAGTATATGGAAATTTACTTAGATATAAAGAAAAAAATTGTAAATGGAGAGTATAAAATTGGTGAGAAACTTCCTACAGGAGATGAATTGGCAGTTATTTATCATACAAGCAAGTTAACAGTAAAGAAAGGCGTAGACTTACTTGTTTCCGAAGGAGTTTTGCGAAGTAGAAGTGGGTATGGGACTGAAGTCGTCAGAACACCAATTGATAACTCACGAGTTCTTGGTCCAAACGAAGGTTTGTTTAGCGTGATTGGTGAAGAACACGTAGATTCAGAAATCCATACTTTCTCAATTGAACTTCCATCGAAAAAAGTAGCTGATAAATTAAGTATCAGTGTAAAAGACTATGTATATAATATTGTACGAAGCCGTTTTATTGATTGTCAACCATACTCGATTGAGCAAACATTCATGCCATTAGCAGTCATACCAGGCTTGGAACCAAAACATTTAAAGAAATCTGTATATGCTTATATCACAAATGAACTGGGTCTGGAAATAAAGACTTCGCACATACGTATCAAAGGAGATACTGCGAGTGAATTTGACGCAAAAATATTAAAAATAGATCCAGGTGAATTTATGATCGAGATAGACAAAGTTGTTGCTCTATCATCTGGTAAACCTTTCGAGTATTCGGTATCGAGACATTTATATCAAGATTTTGTTTTTGAAGCTGTTTTTGTTGAAAAATAAGCTCGGGAAAATTATTTTTTTCAGAGCTTATTTTTTTATACTAAAAAAAGATATATATATTTAATTAAAAGTATTTACTTTTATTGATAAGTGATGTATTATTTGGGTGGAAAAGTAATCGATTACAATAAGCATAAAGGAGAAAAAATATGGGTAAAAGTAGCAGGAAGGACATTGTATTTGAAAAATTCGGTATAGTTGCGACTAAGTTGGGGAATCAGATCCATTTAAGAACTTTGCGAGATGCGGTTGCTACATTTATGCCATTTATGATGTTAGCAGGGTTTGTGACACTTATTAATTCAGTGATCTTAGAACCAACAGGATTCATGGGGGAAATTGTCGATACTAGTACATTGACCACGTTACAACAAATTGGTACTTCAATTGCCAATGGTACATTAAGCATAACTACATTATTAGTTGTAGCAGCAGTATCTTATCATATGTGTGCAAGCAGAAATTATACAAATCATATTGCAGCGGTATTAGTTGCTATTTCGACATTTGTTGTATTAACACCTATGCAGATGATGTTTACTCCTGAAAATGCGGATAAAGCTGTTGAAGTGACGGGTGTGATACCTATATCCTATACAGGAGCTTCAGGAATGTTTGTAGGTATATTTGTTGGATTAGCGGCTACAGAATTATTTATTAAACTTTCTAATAA
>NZ_JAKZIW010000048.1:0-16541 GCF_031143325.1 Enterococcus sp. FR204
CGTATTTTTAATTAGAAAGCAAGTGTAAATGGCTAGTTCTTGAATGGAACTGAGAATCATTTGTATGTAAATGTTCACCACTAAAAACTTGATATGAGTTATCTGTTGTTTTACACAGCTCTGTGATTCTCCAAAGGCTACTTGTACCTTTTACTTCTACTAAAACACCAAAATCACGGTCGCAGGCATAATTGTAAACGACTGCAGAAGGGTGTTTTGTGATGCCCATTTCCCGAGCAATTTTTTGATCAGAAAAGAATACTTCTTTAACGAAGTCAGACTGCCGATCTTCTTTAAACATATTCAAATCGCCGCCGATTTCTTCAAATATGGATTCAGCAAGTTCTTGAGAATATGGTATGTCATTACAGCCGACTGCTTCTTGCAATTTGATCAAAAAACGGCGGCCTTTTTTCTTTCCTTGAAACTGCGCCGCTTTGCAGTCTAATGCTGCAGAATAAGTCATTGAGAATAAGTGATTACGTTCCTCAAGATTGTTCTGAGAAATTCCTTTTTGTTGCATGACATCCCCAATTGTCTGCAAATTGACCAAAGGAAGAAAGCGAAATTGCATCTTTTCTTTTGATGGTGTCCCGTACTCTTCTTCGATAAATTGTAATAACTGTTGTTCCATTTCGAAACAGTATTCCCCTAAAGGATTAACAAATAAATAGATTTCGATCATATGAATCTCCCCCAAAATAGATTCTATACAACTAGTGACTAGATTCTTTCACATCCTATAATTTAACAGAAAAAAGTAAAAAAATGAACTCAAGTGCCTTGTGAAAATGAAAGGTTTCTAATTTTTAGCTTCAAGCATACGTTGGATCTTGTTCTTAGCAGGACGATAAGGTAAAGAAAAACGTTTTAAAAAATTTATAAAAGCAATTTTTCCCACAGATGCATCCCCTACCTCTAGTTCCAGTTCAAAATCGTGTAGATTGTCTCCCCAGCTTTCATCAATAGCTAAAAGTCCTTCTTCAATAGGGAATTCAGCCCGTTTTGTTGTAAGCTTTCCGGTTTGGATTAATGAAGCAGGATCGATATTCAAATCAGAAAGTTTTTGAAAAACTGCGCCTGAACGAGGCAGACGTTTTTCGAAGATAAATGCTTCTGCTTCTTCTGTTATAAAGGTATCCGTTGTTTCGAGACGCCCTTTTTCAGCAGGTGTTTTTAATGTATATTCAGCTTGATGACCAACGAAACGGATCCGTAGGCCACAATTTTGTTTCTTCAGCTGTTCATCAACGGTATCGAAATAAATATTAGTCTGTACACGGAAATCTTTATCTGTTAATTGATAGTGAGCGATGAATATCTCGTACTCTTGCTTTGTCAGCATAGATTTATATTCGATTTCAAGCATTTGTGTCATTTGATCGACTCCTTTTTGTCTATTTTGCCTAATTTTCTTTTTTTGGTCAATGCATAAATCAAGAGTACGAAAAAACTTTGCATATATGGTAGAATAAACAATGAATGTTAATGAAGTAGAGGTATCAGCTATGGAACGAGATTGGGAAGCATTTTTAGCACCATATGAACAAACTGTATCAGAATTGAAAGTGAAACTGCGGGGGATCCGCAAGCAGTTCCGTGAACAAAATCGACATGTCCCGATTGAATTTGTCACTGGGAGAGTCAAGCCAGTCGATAATATTGTAACAAAATCACAATTACGGCATATTCCAATGGGACGTTTAGAAGAAGAAATGTCTGATATTGCCGGGTTAAGGATCATGTGTCAGTTTGTAGAAGATATCCATCAAGTTGTTGAGATCATCCGTAAAAGAAAAGACATGAAAGTTCTCCAAGAACGAGATTACATCACAAATAAAAAAGCAAGCGGCTACCGTTCTTATCATCTGGTGATCGAGTATCCTGTACAGCTGATCAGCGGTGAGAAGAAAATTTTGGCGGAAATCCAGATTCGGACTCTTGCGATGAATTTCTGGGCAACGATTGAGCATTCGCTGAATTATAAATATCAAGGCGTTTTTCCAGAAGAAATGAGTGAACGACTTCAGCGTGCGGCAGAAGCTGCCTATCAGTTGGATGAAGAGATGTCCAGTATCCGTGAAGAAATCCAAGAAGCACAGCGGTTATTCTCCCATGGAAGAGGAAAATCAGATGATGTCTACTATCGAACGCTTTTGAAGAAAGAAAGCGAAAGAGAGGAGGCAGGGGATGAAAGTAGCGATCGTTCATAATAAAGAAGCAAAGACTATAGAAGTGACAGAATGTTTGAACGCACTTTTAGAACAAGCAGGGATTCAACGAGATGATCATGAGCCAGAATTGGTCATCTCAGTCGGCGGAGACGGCACATTATTGTCGGCGTTCCATCACTACAGTCATTGTCTGAATGATGTGCGTTTCTTGGGCGTGCATACAGGTCATTTAGGGTTTTACACGGATTGGCGGGATTACGAGCTGGAAGAACTAGTAGACAGCTTACGAACGAACCGGGAACAAAGTGTTAGTTATCCCTTGCTGGATGTTCGGATCAGTTATTTGGATGAAACACCGGACCAGCATTTTTTAGCACTGAATGAATCAACGATTAAACGGGCCAATCGTACGATGGTAGCCGATGTATACATCAAAAACGAGCTGTTTGAAAGTTTTAGAGGAGATGGATTGACGATTTCTACGCCTACTGGTTCGACAGCATATAATAAAAGTGTCGGCGGTGCTGTGATCCATCCTAGTATCAATGCCTTTCAGTTGGCAGAGATTGCTTCACTGAATAATCGAGTGTTTCGTACTTTGGGTTCTCCGATCGTGATTGCCCATGATGAATGGCTAGAAATAAAATTGGAAAATACAGAAGATTATCTTGTAACGGTTGATCAATTGAATGTCGCAAAAGCAAATATCCGCTCAATTTATTATCGAATAGCAGAAGAACGGATCCATTTTGCTTCTTATCGACATATGCATTTTTGGCATCGTGTGAAAGATGCCTTTATTAGTGAGGATTGATATGCAGTTTACATGGGATTATGAGAAAGATCATTCTCAGCAAGTAAAATATTTTTTAAAAGAAAAAGGGATCTCAAAGGGTCTGTTAGCGAAAATAAAATTTCAAGGCGGTCAAATCAAAGTTAATGATCAAGTAGAAAATGTCTTGTTTTCTCTAGCTAAGGATGATAAGGTAACCATTGTGATTCCTGCTGAAGGAGAACATGAAACCGTACTTTTGGATGAAACACCGATCGATATCGTGTATGAAGATGAACACGTTCTGGTAGTAAATAAACCAGCAGGCGTTTCGTCTATTCCTGCCCAATACCATCCAAATGGGACAATGGCTAATCGTGTAAAGGCTTATTATAAAAAACAAGGTTACGAAAACCAAATAATCCATGTGGTGACGCGACTAGATCGGGATACATCTGGTTTGATGCTTTTTGCAAAGCATGGATTTGCGCACGCAAAATTAGATATGCAACTTCGTGAAAAGAAGTTTGTGAAAAAATATCAGGCCTTAGTCAGTGGAAGGCTTTCAGATTTATCGGCACATGGACATATCGATTTGCCGATCGCCCGAGATTATTCTTCGCTATTGAAGCGAATGGTCTCTGATGAAGGACGTTCGGCACAGACTGAGTACTGGATAGAGAAGCGACTAACAGAAATCGCGTTAGTTGATATCCAGCTGCATACAGGAAGGACACATCAAATAAGAGTTCATTTTTCCGCAATTGGCTGTGCCCTGCTCGGTGATGATATGTATGGCGGGCGAATGGATCTGGGAATAAAAAGACAAGCCCTTCATTGTTATGATCTGCGTTTTTACCATCCATTTACAGAAGAGTTGCTGGAGTTCAAGCAGCCTTTAGCCGCAGACATGGAGGCAGTTGTGAGACGGTTTGAAGAATAAGGCGAGGTGAGATTGGTTTGGATGAAAATCAAGAATTAGAGGAAAGATTTGCCCAGTTGACTCAAGATTTAAGGGAAAATAATATTCAGGCATTCAGAAACAGTTTTTTAGAGATGCATATCTATGAGCAGGGGCAATTCTACCAATCTCTTACAGAAGAGAACAGGCAGCTGATCTATTCCTATCTGTCGCCTAAAGAATTAGCGGATATGTTCGATGTGATTGAAGAAGACAACGAACATATGAAAGAATACCTAGATGAAATGCGTCCTAGCTATGCAGCTGATATGCTTTCTGAGATGTATACAGATAATGCTGTTGACTTGCTTAATACGCTGGATAAAAAGCAAATTGCTAAATATTTAAGTTTGATGTCGGCAGACGATGCCAGTGAAATCAAGGAACTTCTCCATTACGAGGATGAAACGGCTGGCGCGATCATGACAACTGAATTTGTTTCGATCGTAGCCAATCAAACTGTTCGCTCTGCGATGTACGTGCTGAAGAACGAAGCAGATGTAGCTGAAACAATCTATTACATCTATGTCGTTAATCAAGAAGGTCAGCTAGTAGGGGTTATTTCTCTGCGCGACCTAATCGTGAATGATGACGACGCAATGATTTCTGATCTGATGAGCGAACGAGTGCTTTCAGTTCATGTAGGCGACGACCAAGAAGATGTGGCACAAACATTTAGAGATTATGACTTCTTAGCTCTTCCTGTTACCGATTATGATGATCATTTGTTAGGAATCGTCACAGTCGATGATATCATCGACGTTATTGATGATGAAGCTGCTAGCGATTATTCAGGACTTGCCGGGGTCAATGTGGAAGAAATTAATGAAAATCCAGTAAAGGCAGCGTCTCGACGTTTGCCTTGGCTGATCACTCTGTTGTTTTTAGGTATGTCGACCGCTTCTTTAATCAGTCACTATGAAGACTTGGTAAGTGAAGCGAGTATTTTAGCAGTCTTCATTTCGCTGATTACAGGAACTGCCGGTAATGCTGGAACCCAGTCGCTAGCTGTGGCTGTTCGTCGACTTGCGATTTCTGATGAGAAAGATCATGGATTTGTTCGACTTGTTTTGGCTGAAGTCTTGACCGGCGTTGTCACAGGAGCTGTTACGGGGATCACGATTTTTCTAATCGTAGGTTTTTGGAAACATAATTTTATCTTGGGGTTTGTCATAGGGATGGCTATGCTATTTGCAATCACAGTGGCGAATCTTGCAGGTAGTTTAATCCCGATGCTAATGGATCGCCTAGGATTTGATCCAGCAGTAGCAAGCGGTCCCTTTATCACGACTTTGAGCGATTTGACGAGTGTACTGATTTATTTCAATATTGCTTCTTTATTTATGGGCTATTTTATGTAAAAAAACAAAAACATTTGCAATAAGCATTATGCCTGTTGCAAATGTTTTTTTGTTTATAAGATTATAACTGAAGATCCACGATTTTGGTTCCGTGTACTTCGCTTACGTTCAATTCTTTAGCTACATGTGCTGCATTCTCTGCAGTTACACCACCACCAGGCAAAATGATTAAGCGGCCATCTGTATAGGCAATCAATTCTTTAAGCCGTGGGAAATTTTCTACAATAGTTTTGTCAGCAGGACCGCCATGAGTCAAGATACGGTCAACACCATGTTCTACCAGCCAATCGATTGCTTCGAATTGCCGATCTTCAGGAATACTGTCAAAAGCCATATGGAAGGTGATCTGCAACCCTTCTGCTGTTTCGATCAATAGTTCTAAGGCCTCTTCGTCTAGCCAGCCTGAAGGAGTAAGACAACCAAATACTACGCCATCCGTCCCTAATTTCTTTGCTTCAATCAAATCAGTATGCATGATTTTCAATTCGATATCGTTATAGACGAAGTCGCCCCCTCTAGGACGAATAATCGTCATTACGGGGATATCTTTTTCCCCAGCATAACTTAACGTTTCTTCGATCACACCAGTACTCGGTGTTGTGCCACCGACCGCTAAGTTGTCACACAATTCGATCCGATCGGCTCCTCTAGCAATTGCTAGAGGAATAGATGTGTAGTTTTCAGCGCAAAATTCTTTGATCATCTAATCTTCTCCTTTATCTTTCACTTTCTTCTAGGCATTGTATCATATTTTTAGCAGTTGCCAAAGTGAGCATCTAACGGTAAGATAAAACAGAAATGAGGGGGAACTATGTTAAAAAAAATTGACCGAGGACGCCAGTTTTTGGCAGAAAATCATCAGCTGTTCCGCTGTCCGGTTTGCCAAGAAGAAGTAAAAAAGTCTGATAATGGCTTGATATGCAAAAATAATCACCGTTTTGACCTTTCCAAAAAAGGAACACTTTATTTTTTATCCCATGCGGTTAAAACAGAATACGATCAAGGAATGTTCGTTCCAAGGCGTAGAATGATCCAATCAGGCATGTATCAGCCCGTTATTGAGACTATTGCGCAGCATCTACCTGAAGAAGTCTCGCTATTAGATGTTGGCTGCGGAGAAGGTAGCTTCTTGAATGAACTTTCAAAATTGAAAAAGATTCAAAATGCTGTTGGATTTGATATTTCAAAAGAAGGAGTCTACGCAGCTACAGAACAATCTGCCGAAGCATTTTGGTGTGTAGCTGATTTGACCAATTTGCCGTTTACTGATCAAACATTCAACGCGGTTTTAAATATCTTTTCGCCTTCTCATTACCAAGAATTCCAACGTGTACTCTCAGAAGATGGAGAAGTGTTGAAGGTGGTGCCACAAGAAAATTATTTAAAGGAACTACGTCAGGCTTTTTATCCGAATCAACCTGAAAAACAGAGTTATTCCAATGAACGTGTAGTAGCCAAGTTTGCTGAAGCAATGAAATTAACTGAACGTCAGCGTGTAACATATGAATTTGAGATACCAGAGGAAAATCAAAAAGATCTTTTGGCCATGTCACCTTTAGAGTGGCAGGTAGAAGAGCGAATCAAAGCAGACTTATATAAGAATCCTTTGAAGAAGATTACAATTGACATAGAATTATTAAAAGGAACTAAGAGAAAACGTTTTTCTAGCAGTTTTTAATGAGTAGAGGTTGCAAAAAAAAGTTGAGGGTGTTATATTAGCAACAAGTTGTTTTTTCATTGGTTTTTATCAGGTTCCTGTTCTGATAAAAGTTAGTGAGAAGAGCTTCACTAACGTAACGACTCGCAGTGACTGACACCGAGTTGATACGTTTTTTTTTATGCAAAAATCAAATTGTCAGAAAATAGAAACGAACATAAATATGAGAGGAATGATCCTGATGAATCATATCGTTTTATTTGAACCATTAATCCCTGCAAACACTGGAAATATTGCCCGTACGTGTGCAGCCACGAATACTCCGCTTCATTTAATCGAGCCACTAGGTTTTTCAACTGATGACAAACATCTAAAACGGGCAGGGTTGGATTATTGGAATGATGTAAATATTACTTACCACAGTAATTTAGAAGCTTTTTTAACATTTTTAGGTAATCGTAAACTACATTTGATCTCAAAATTTGCCCATAAAGTATATAGTGACGAAAATTTTGCTGATGGAGAAGAGCACTTCTTTTTATTTGGAAAAGAAACAACCGGTTTGCCAGAAACATTTATGCGTGAAAACGAAGAAAAGTGTTTACGCATCCCTATGAATGATGAGCATGTCCGCTCATTGAATTTATCGAATACAGCTGCAATGATAGTGTATGAAGCACTTCGCCAGCAAGGATTCCCTAATTTAGAATTGACGCATCACTATGAAAATGACAAGCTGGATTAGACAGTTTATTATAGAGTAAAATAAAAGAAAGACAGGAGTTTGCTGCGTATGGAACTATATTTTACCCGACATGGGAAGACACAATGGAATCAGGAAAGACGTTTTCAAGGGAGCAATGGCGATTCTCCGCTTTTGCCACAAAGTTACGAAGAAATCAAAGCATTTGGGAAAAAGGTAAAATATGTTCCTTTTAAAGCAATTTATTCCAGTACAGCAAAGCGAGCACGTGATACAGCAGAAGGTATCAACAAAGAGCTTGCTCGTCCGGTAGAGATTTTTTATACAGATAAGCTAAGAGAACTAGGGCTGGGTACTTTAGAAGGTCAGTCGATCGATGAAATGTACCAGAAATATCCGGATAATCTGCCGAATTTGCGTAATCATTTAGATCTGTATGATCCTTCTCCTTTTCACGGAGAAACGATTGAATCGGCAATCACACGTATCGAAACTGTTGTAGCAGATGTGGTTGCCCAACATAAAGATGGCCCACTTTTATTCGTAGGACATGGAGCTTCTTTAACTGCAGCCATTCAATGGATGACAGGAAAAGAGCTAAGTGAGTTGCGTGAAATGGGTGGATTGTTCAATAGTAGTTTGACGATTTTAGAGACTGAAGAGCCTTGCAGATTATTGCCATATGAACTGAAAGTATGGAACCAAACAGATTTTTTAGGAACTGAAACAGCACCAGAACCTTTACTATAGAAGAAGGAGGCGGCTTCCGATGCAGCCAGAAGAAATGCCTTATTTCGTTGGTACAGTTGCCGCGATTTTTTTTCAAAATCCTAGTAATTTTTACAAAGTGCTTTTGGTACACATCAGTGAAACCACAGCTGATTACCGTGAAAAAGAGATTGTAGTCACCGGAAGTTTCGGCGATATTCAAGAAAATGAGACTTATCGTTTTTATGGAGAATTAGTGGATCATCCTAAATACGGAAGGCAGCTTAAACTCGAAAGATATGAGCAAGAAAAGCCAACAACTGCAAATGGGATCGTAGCGTATCTTTCCAGCGAAAAATTCCCAGGAATCGGGAAGAAAACAGCAGAAAAAATTTTAGAATTGCTGGGAGAAGATGCTATCGAAAAAATCATTGCTGATCCTTCGGTATTAAAACAAATCTCCGGTTTGACGAAGCCAAAAAGAGAAATGCTTGCTGAGACGATTCGGCTAAACCACGGGATGGATCAAGTGATCATGGGACTGAATCGTTACGGGTTCGGTAGTCAGTTAGCTTTCAGTATCTACCAGGCCTATAAGAACGAGTCTTTGGATATCATCGAAGAAAATCCGTACCAGCTAGTCGAAGACATAGAAGGAATCGGGTTCAAACGTGCAGATAATCTAGCCGAACAAATCGGTATTGCAGCAGATTCACCGAGAAGAATTCGAGCAGCTATCTTGCATCAGATTTTTCAGCATGCAGTTCAAACAGGAGATACATACGTACCGGCGGAGACATTGCTTCAGCAAACGATCCGTATTTTAGAAACAAGTCGCCCAATTGAAATCCAGCCTGATCAGGTTGCTACTGTAATTATCCAACTTGTTGAAGAAGGAAAGATACAACAAGAAGAGACTAATCTTTACGAAAACAGTTTGTACTTTTCTGAATGGGGGATCGGTAATTCGATCCAGCGCCTTCTCAGTCGTAAAAAAGAAATCCATTATCCTGAAAAAGAAGTGCAGAAGAATATTCGGCGTATCGAAAAAATATTCGGCATACAGTATGGACCTTCGCAAGAACAAGCTATCGCTGAAGCAATCCGTTCCCCTCTATTTATTTTAACAGGAGGACCAGGTACGGGGAAAACTACTGTGATCAACGGAATCGTCAATCTTTTTGCAGAGTTGAACGGACTGGAATTGGATCCTTCAAAATATACCCAAGAAATTTTTCCTATTCTACTTGCAGCACCAACTGGCCGAGCAGCTAAACGAATGAACGAAACGACAGGTCTGCCTGCCAGTACGATCCATCGTCTTCTGGGGCTGAATGGACGGGAAAAAACACCTTCAGTCAGTACGAAAGAATTAGAAGGCGGACTTTTGATTGTTGATGAGATGTCTATGGTCGATACATGGCTGGCTAACACATTATTCAAAGCGATTCCGACGAATATGCAAGTTATCTTAGTAGGAGACAAAGATCAGCTTCCCTCTGTCGGTCCTGGTCAAGTACTCCATGATCTTTTGGAAATCGAACAAATTCCCAAAATGGAACTCAATCAGATTTATCGGCAAGGTGATGGTTCTAGTATTATTCCTCTTGCCCATGAGATCAAAGAAGGACGTCTGCCAAAAGATTTCACAAAGAATCAAAAAGATCGTTCCTATTTCCGAAGTGATGCTTATCAAATTGAACCCTTGATCTCTAAAATTGTGGAAAAAGCGAAAAATAAGGGATTCCGTGCACAAGATATCCAAGTATTAGCACCAATGTATCGGGGACCTGCAGGGATCGATGCGTTAAATAAAATGATGCAGGAGATATTCAATCCAGGGAAACCTGGAAAAAAGGAAGTACATTGGAACGACACCGTTTATCGGATAGGAGACAAAGTCCTCCAATTAGTCAATACTCCCGAATTGAATGTATTCAATGGAGATATGGGAGAAATCACGGGTATCATCTTGGCAAAAGATTCTGAAGATAAAGTGGATGAATTAGTTATCCAGTTTGATGCAAATGAGGTCACTTATAAAAGAAACGAATGGAATAAAATCACTCTTTCTTATTGTTGCTCAATCCATAAATCACAAGGCAGTGAATTCAAGATGGTTATTTTGCCCATGGTCCATCAATATCAGCGAATGCTTCAGCGTAATTTGCTCTACACGGCAGTGACCCGCAGTAAGGAACTGTTGATTTTGTTAGGGGAAGAGCAAGCCTATGTCACTTGTGTAGCGAATGAATCAGCAAGCCGGATGACTACGTTGAAATCAAGGATCATAGATAATGATAAAATGAATATCACTCTGCGGACAAAACTAGCAGCTTATGAAGATTCTTTGGTCGGAAATGATCCATTTGAAGATGGGAACTATACAAAAGAGCCACGGGTTGTAAAAGAAAAGCTACCTGTAGAAGATGACAGTGGGACGAATGAATCGAAAAAACAAGTAATGGAAACAGTGGAACCAGATCTGTTTTCTTCATTTGTTGGAGAAGAAAAGAAAGAAGAGGTAGAACCTGCTGTTTCTAAAGATTTCGTTCTTACAGCAGAAGTGATCGATAACCAGTTAGTAGATCCGATGATTGGTATGGAAAACAGTTCTCCCTACGATTTTATACCGGCAAAAAATGCTTGATTTTAAAGATGAGAAATAGCCAAAAATGATCATTGGTTAGCGTTTTCTTTTGTTTTTTCAGTGTGATATGCTAAGCTGAAATCAAAAGGGGGGCGTTACTTTATGGCTAAAGAAACCGAAGATAAATTAGCGAAATTAGCAAAAGAATCTGGCAATGACTTTAAAAAGTTAGATGAGATGGAAAAAGAATTCAAATTGAATGAAAGTCCTGATGTAGAACGAGACGATCGTGAAGAATCAAAACTAGAAAAAACGTTAGACAAGGCGCCTATTTTTCCGCCTAACACGCCGAACAATCCAACGAATCCTGGCAGCCCTGCGAATCCTTGATTCTTTCAATCGTGAGGAAATGGTTTGCGGGACAATTGAATAGAAGATGTGAAAAAAACCTGAATGATGCGAAGGAGCATCATTCAGGTTTTTTTGTGTTAGATAAGACTTATTGCAAATGCTGATAAAAGTAGATAGCCAATTGCGTGCGATCCCGTAAATCTAGCTTTTCTAGTAATTGGCTGATGTAATTGCGAACAGTGCCGTCACTCAAGTACAAGGCATCTGCAATTTCTTTATTGTTTTTCCCGGCAGCTACTTCTTTGATGATTGCAAGCTCACGTTCACTAAAAGAAGCATAAGCATGACTATCAATCGTCGGTTTATTCTTCATCATTTGAGTGAAAGTCTCGATGATTTCATTACCAAATACGGCCTGTCCATTATAAGCGGATTTGACAGAAGGAATAATCGCTTGCAAGTTCTGTTTGATTAAATACCCTTTGACACCGATGGAAAATGCTTCGAGGATGTATTCTTCATCTTTGAATGTCGTCAAAAGCAAAAGGATGGCTTTGGGAAATTTAGCCAAAATTTCTTTGGCAGCATCGATGCCCGTTTGTTTAGGCATGCGGATGTCCGTCAGCAAAACATCGGGACGATGGGTTTCGTATAAGACTAGCGCATCCTTGGCACAATGACCAATGCCTAACACACGGATCTCTTTCGTGCTTTCTAAAATGGTTTGTAACGATTTCGTCACAAATGGATCATCATCAATAATGACTACTGTTATCATTGGTGTCCCTCCCTTGGTAAAATGATCGTTAACTGAAATTGCTGGTTTTCTTGGAAAATATGGACTTGTCCCTTTTGTTCTTGAACACGTTGACGCATCGTTTTCAAACCAATACCGGGAGCAGAATTTTTTTGTGGGCTGGTGCCATCATTCGTGATTTGCAAGCGATAAAAGGCCGGCAACGTTCGAAAATGTAAAACAACGGTTTTGGCATGACTATGTTTGATACTGTTGGTTAAGGCTTCTTTGATGACCATTAAGAAGCAGTTTTGCTGCGTTTCATTCAATCCTTCAAACAAGTTTCCTTCAATCGTAACAGAAGAAGGAAAATCAGCGATCAGAAACTCTAAGGAGTGTTGAAAAGAGATCGATGTCTCATGGAGGTCATGGACACTTTGACGAATCCGATCCATCCCAGTGTGAACGGTGGCACTTAAATTTTCTAATGGTTCTTTTAGTTTTGGTTCTTGATTGATCATTTCAAGCGCACCAATTTGTAAAATCGCACTTGACAGCAGATGACCGACATTGTCATGGATGTCTCGGGCAATTCGGTTCCGTTCTTCCACAATTTGCAAGGCTAATTGTGTTTCTTGTGACAGGGCCAATGCTTTATTTTGTTCCGATAACTCTTGTTGTTTTTCCCAATGAGTATCTTTGGAGACAATGTACTTTTTCTCAAGATCGGTCGTTCGTTGATCTTTTTTTCGTAAGTAAAAGGAAAAAAACAGCAAAATTACGACAAAGGCGACCTTGATGGGGGGATGATTACCAACCGTCGAAATCAACAAAAAACCTAACAAAAACAAGTAATCAAGGTGGCTTTCTTCAGGGGCGATCACTCGCATCGTCGCTGGCAGAAGCAGGACAAGATCAGGTAAAAAGGCACATAAAAGAAATAGAATAACTTGGAAAATCCAATTTGGCTTTGTAGGCAGTAAATAACTGACACCAGTGAATAAAACGGCGATCAATAAATAGATAACTTGCATAGCAACGAATCCTTGACTTACCAGCAAAAGCAATGAGATAACCAGTAGAAAGCTAGTTTCGTTGAGTAGCCGAGATTTATGCATAGCAGACTCCTTCATTGTGACAAATGTCATGTGTGGTTTAGCCAATCGTCACTAGTTTCTTTTCTTGCACTTTATTATAGTCAGATCAACAAGAAATTTGGAAGGAGTTTTTCATGATGATTATCGAAATTGATAAATTAGTCAAACGCTATGGAGATTTTGTAGCATTGAATCATTTTGATCTGCAAGTACAAGAAGGAGAAGTCTTAGGTCTGTTAGGACCAAACGGCAGTGGGAAATCGACTGCCATCAACTGTATGCTTTCTTTGTTAAATTATGACAAAGGAACCATTAAATTGTTCGGGACAACAATGACTCCTGAAAATTATGCTGTCAAGGCAATGATTGGGGTCGTTCCTCAAGACGTTGCGGTCTTTGACGAACTAAGTGTGCAAGAAAATATCGATTATTTTTGCGGTTTATATGTTTCCGAAAAAGAGAAAAGGAAAGCCTTGATTGAAGAGGTGATTCAATTAGTGGGATTAGAAAAATATGTGTCGTTTCGTCCAGGAGAACTTAGTGGTGGCTTGAAACGTCGGTTGAACATCGCATGTGGGATTGCCCACAAGCCGCGGTTAATTTTTTTAGATGAGCCGACAGTAGCTGTAGACCCCCAAAGTCGGAATAAAATTTTAGAAAGTATCAAGGAGCTGAATCGACAAGGAGCAACCATTGTCTATACAACACATTACATGGAAGAAGTAGAAATTCTTTGCGACCAGATCGTGATCATGGATCAAGGACAGGTGATTGCTAAAGGAACCAAAGAATCTCTAAAAGATATGGTACGGACGGCGGATCGTTTGACGATCGACATCCCATTACTCCCAGAAAACGTGTTGTCAGCGATTCAGCGGACAATAGCTTCTGATGGAATCGCTTATAAAAAAGGTCAGCTCCAAGTAACAACTACTGAACTAAATACAGTATTGTTGCCGATTCTTACAATCTTACAAGAAGAAAAGATCAGTTACGGAAAAATAGCAACCAAAGAATCGTCCTTGAATGATGTCTTTTTAGAGATTACCGGCAAGGAATTGAGAGACTAGAGGAGGGGAAATAATGTTTTGGCATTTTTATAAATATCGTACAAAAATACTGCTGCGAAATAAATCCATGTTGTTTTGGACATTGGCCTTTCCAATTCTTTTAGGATTGATGTTTATGGCGGCCTTTGGCGAGATTGATCAAGGTGGCAATCTCGAAACGATTAATACTGGAATTGTAATCAAAGCGGATCAAACAGCGCTTTCGGAAAATTTTACCACAGTCTTAGAACAAGTCGAAGTTAATGATAAACCATTATTTGAAGTACAGGAACTATCAGAAGTAGAAGCGAATGAAAAGCTAAATGCAGATGATTTGGCTGGTTTTTATCTCATTGATGGTTCATCTGTTTCGCTCCATGTGGGTCAAGCAGGAATGAGTCAGACGTTGATGAAAAACGTCATGGATCAATTTTTACAGCGTATTGGTATAATTTCGAGTAAAGTGGCAGAAGTGGAGAACGTTGATCTCGCGCCCATCATGACTGCTTTTGAACAAGAAGTATCTTTTCAAGAAGTTCATGCAGGTCGTAATATGAGTTTCAAAAGTTTTTATTTCTTCACTCTGATTGGAATGGCGATTCTCTACGGGACGATGTGGGGGGTCCGCAATGTACAGGATCAGCAAGCAAATCAATCGTCAAATGGTATTCGCTTGTCCTTGATTCCTAGAAAGCAATCGTTAGTTTCAATCGCTAATTTGGCAGCAAGCTTTACGATTGTTTTGACAGAGATTTATATTATGTTAGCTGTCTTTCGTTTTATCTATCAAGTAGACTTTGGTGAACGTTGGCAATGGTTGATGATTGTTACCGCTCTGGGGTCGTTGTGTGCGATTTTGTTAGGTACATTGATTGGTAATTTGATACCAAAAATGAATCTGGTGCAAAAGGATAGCATCTTGATTTCAGTGACGATTGCGATGAGCTTTTTTGCTGGTATGATGGGGTCGGAACAAGTGAAGTATTGGATTGATCTTCATATTCCGATTGTTGGTCAATTAAATCTCGTCAACTTGATCAGCGAAAGTTTGTATAAACTTTATTTCTACACTGATTTGGCTAGTTTTTATACCAATCTTCTATGGTTGATCGGATTTATTTTCCTTTTTGCGTTAGGAAATGCTTGGATGGAAAGAGGGGTGCGTTATGACGCTTTATAAAACGATTTGGACATTGCTTAAAGCAAATAAATCGAATTTACTGATAGGTGTAATTATCACTGTTGTTGCCACATTCTTTTTTGCGCAAAATATTGATGTTGAAAATACCTCTCTGCAAGATGCGAAAATCGCCTTGATTAGTGAAGAAGAGTCGCCTGTAGTCGAAGGCCTTCGTAAATATTTGAATGACAAGGAAACAGTCGTTACATTGGATGGAACCTCACAAAAAGAAATCGATGATGCTCTTTATTTTAATCGTGTAAACATTATCTTACATCTGCCTGCAGACTTTACCGAACAAGTCGAAGTAGGAAAGATGCCGACGATCAAGATACAGAGTCGCCCAGATGCCTTTTCTAAAACAGTTGTTACACAGCAAGTGAACACCTTTTTGCAAACACTGATTCTGTTTCAAGAAGAAGATAAAACAATCGATGCAGCTATGGAACAGACACAAATGGCACTCTCGGTTACTGGAGAAGTTGAGCTAAGTGCGGGATATAGTCAGCGGATGAAAAAGCTGTTGACGGGCACAACCTTTAATTTCTTGTCTTATGGGTTGTTTCTATCCATTTTTAGCGGTTTCAGCGTCATCAATCTAGCGTTTAATCGCAAAGAGATCAGTAAACGAAACCAGAGTGCGCCCATTACCAAACGAAACTTGAATCGCAAAGTAACCTTTAGTTTGATTAGTTACTCGCTGCTGTTGTTCAGTGGCTTCTTACTTCTAATGGTTCTGTTAGTGATCCACACCTCGTGGGATATAACGGTATGGTATCATATTTTAAATACTTTCTTGTTTTTATTGCCGGTCATTAGCTTTTCGGCTTGTATCACTTCATTGGTAAAAAACTCAGAAACCAGCGGTGGGATCAAAGATATTTTTATCACAGGCAGTTGCTTTATCGGTGGGGTGTTTGTACCAGCAGAATACTTGCCAGAAATGGTTAGCAAAATAGCGGCATTCACACCAACATATTGGTTTGTTCAAAATAATAACTTGATCAGTGAAACACTCAGTTACAATCAAACATTTGCAGAATCTTTTTGGTTCAATGGTTGTGTCTTAGTTGCTTTTGCTGCGGTGTTTTCAATGATCCAATTTATTTTGGGTAAAGAAAGAAACTATCGATGGCAACCCAATTGGGCAAAGAATTAACTGCATAGTAAAAAAAGGACTGTGACAAAAGTCGTGTGTCGTG
>NZ_JAKZIW010000049.1:0-15554 GCF_031143325.1 Enterococcus sp. FR204
CTCCTTTGCCATTTTTTATATGATACCCACTAAAGAAAAAAAGCGGCTGACTAAACTAGCCAGCCTGCCTGCTTAAAAAGATCGGATACAATTTGCGACAAATCCCATAACCTATAAGCGTTCCTAAAAAATTCAGCCAAATATCACTTACCGCAAACGTCCCAATATAAAAAACATACTGCATCGTCTCCACCCCTAAAATCGTCGTTAGAGACACAATACAAAACTCCCACTTATTTGCCTTAAACCCATACAAACACCCCAGAGGAATGAAATAAACGAGATTTAACCCCGCCTCCATGATTCCCTTTTGACCCCATTGCAAAAAATCAAAAGGCGCCAAATTCAAGGCATGATACCGAGGAGCCTTGGTAAATAACACGACAAACAAGAAAAAGAAATACACACTATAAACCAAATACAAATAAATCGTCGATAACCGCCCCAAAGCCAACTGCAGGATCAATAAAAATAACCCCAAGCCAATAAACGCCACCAAAACCTCCTGCGTATAAGCAAAACAATCCATCATCTGGGACAAACGCGGATACGCCGTCAAAACCGGCACCATCGCAAAATCAACCAACAAATACCCCACAAGAAAAGAGCCAACAAAAGTAACCAAGAAAAATACAATACGCTTCATGAGAACTCCTTTCATGGATCAGAAAGCCGAACTTATTATTTTAAAATTGCTTATTCTCTAATACTTTTTCAACTGCCGAGCGGATAAATTCACCATTTTTAATTTTTTTTGAGATTTTTATTGCCTTTGACTTCATCTCAGCATATTCTCGATTAGAGATTTTATTCAAGCGTTCATCTAATTTTTCTAGATTATCAATGGTAATTCCCACACCTTCATTAACAATAAACTCAGCAAGTGCAGATTGATCCCAAATTAGTACAGGGATGCCCAAACTTAAATATAAGGAAGTTTTATGTGGATTATTAAACTTCATATAATTTCCGGAAATACCAGCACAAGTCAGTAAAGACTCTCCATCCCAAACTAAACCAAACTTACTTCCAAGGAGTCTCTTTTCTAAGTCCTCTGGTGAAAAAGCCCCCTGATAACTAATATTGGGATGATATCTTGGAGCAGGATTTACCCCATATATTTGAACTGGATTTTCGCTTGCTAATTTAGTCAAAAATTTCGATTTAGCCAAATTACCAGCAAAAACAATATTTTCATTTGATGTCTCAAAAAACTCGTTGTTTTTGATGCTCGGCAAATAATCAAATAGCCCTAACTGAATAATTTTTTTATTTACACCATGGCTTGTTAACCAATTTTCCATATTTTGATTATGACCAATAATAAATTCAAATTGATTAAAAAAATTGATTTCTCGTCTACAGTCAGCAGGTCGATCAATATAAAATCTCAATGAATCAATATCATGTATGATTAAAACCTTGATTAATTTCTTTTTCTTTGCGTACTTCATAAAACTATCACTTAAAACCCGACTATATGCTGGATATTGATAAAAAATATAATCCCCAACCGCTACTTTCTCAAGTTCTTTTTTCCATAACGCATTTCCCCTAATTGCTCGAGTCAACTTATGTCTGGGAATTTCAATTCCTAATTTATGCATCCCATTTTCAGATAGAATCCTAGTAATATCTTGTTTAGCTTTTGTCCCTGCATGCATAGCATTTTCTTGTCTAACTTCAACAATATAAGTATTTTCCATTTCATTATTCCTTTATTTTTCAAAAGAAGACTTTTCCGGAAATTTACTTTGAAAAGCAAGTTCTAATTGTCCTTGCCACTTTTCAAAGTCCTCTTGAGTACTTTCTTCATCATTTATACATAAAAGTTTAAATTTATCACTTCTTATTTCTTGCAAAATATCCTTCATCTCAGAAATATCAAAATACTTCCCAAAAGATAATTTCTGCGGTTGATAATTTCCTTCTTCCAACATCCAATATCGACATAACCAATGATTGATATCATCAAATCCTCTAAAACGATTTTGAAAAGTCTGTTCAAAAGCAGTTGTTTCAAGCTGATAAAGTTTTAAAAAATTTGATTTTAGATGAGGTTGGGGTAAATGGGGATTAAAGTAACCTGTAATTTCCTTATAGGGAAGCGTTAAAACATTTGATAACAACATTTTTCCATAGCGAAAATTCAACTGTTTGCGCCAGTTTTTTTTGAAAGAATCTCTTTTATTAAAATATTTATTAATAATCATCAAATCATTGATCAAGGTATGGGCAAAAACATCCACTGGTGCAATACGATTATACACACCATAATCCAATATTTGATTTCCATCAAAAAAATTCTCAGGATACACTGGATTATTAATAAACATATCATCATTAAATAAAATAAATTTTTCTGCTAGATCCTTTAATCGAAACAAATTCAGTTCAATCGTATTCGAATTAAAGGTGGGTAGGTATTCTTTTGGAATAAAGTCTTGATGAAATACCAGATTTATTTTTGGATGGGAGGTATCCAACCACTCAGGCACTTGATTATCTGTGATTAAATGGATTTTATGAACCCAAGGACAATAAGTATCAATTGACCTAAACAGATATTTCAACGTTCCATAATCTCGATAGCGCACTGCTTCTTGGGTATCTTCATCAGTTGCGATAAATTTTGCTTTTTTCTTTCTCCAAATAGGATCCATTCCATCAACCCAAGTAATGACAATATCTATATTCTCCAATGAATGAGCCTACCCTTTCTCTACCAAACCTTCAATTAATTGGGCCAATTCCTTGGCAGTTGCAGAAATGGAATAACCATTTTTTGCAATGATTTCAGCATTTTTTTCTGAATTTTCTTGTCGTTGGGCATTTGAAATACGCTTATTTAACCCTGTTAGCCAGCCTTGTTCATCATCAAAAGGTAACTGTTCTACAGAATCTGTTTGAATAGCTTCAGTAGGTATTCCCTGAGAGCAGACAATAGGCAATCCATTTACTTGTGTTTCCAAGAGAACAAAGCCAAAACCTTCTGTTTTTGAAGGGAAAATAAAGGTATCTATCGCAGAATACCATTTGTTCAGATTTTGTTTTCGCCCCATAAAGATAATCTTATCTGAAAGATTAAGATCCTTCACCCGTTCAATGACTTGTTTCTCATCTCGACCATTTCCAAAAATCAAAAATACTGAATCGGGATGCAATGGAAGAAACTTTGCATACATTTCTACCGCAAACAACGGGTTTTTACGATCGGATAAAACGCCCGCAAAGCCAATAATGTGAGTGTGTTCTTCTATACCTAATTCACTTCGTAACTGTTTACGACTATTTTGATCAAAAATAAAATCAGAAATCTCAATTCCATTTTTTTGAATTAATACTTCTTCTCCTGGCTTAAACATCCATTCTTTTGACTCTTTCGAGACAGCTAAGTTTAAATCACTTTCTTTTCGGATTACTTCTCGTCCATGATTATTTAAAGTATCTAACACAAACTTTGAGGATTTTGACTTTGGTTTTTTACTATAATAGTTATTATGGCTGTGAATGATAATTTTAGCATTAGTGTATTTTTTAGCCATTTTTATTGCAAAATAATTCCATGAAGAAGAATAATTAAAATGAATGACATCATAAGATTTTCCTTTATTCTTTAAAAAGGTTCTCCAATCGAAAAAATGTTCAATTGGACTGATTGTAACAGGTGTAACTCGATAATACCCCCAACCGCGATTAAGAATTGATTCTTTCAAATCATCTGATGGGGAAATAGACATACAATCTATTTGATATTGATTTGAGTCAAAACGATCATACGTATTTAATATATAATTTGTTAATCCGCTTCCCTTTTGAAAATCACCTGTAGTTAATACTCTAATTTGACTCTTCATGTTTAATTCATTCCTTTACACTGACAGGAGCCACACTCTCTCCTAAACTAATTGATTATTCTTAGTTTTTGAATTTTTATTTACTAATTAACACCGAGATCCTTCTTAATCTGTGTGGTAGAAATTTCCGGTGTCCGAGGCAAATAAATCACCTCAGCCTCAGTTTGATCTTCAATGAAATCAAACTTGCCAGCCCAATCATCCCCCATGACAAATTTGTCAATGTGATACAATTCAATATCTGTTGTTTTTTGTTCCCAATTATTTTCTGGAATAACCAAATCCACATAGCGAATTGCTTCTAACAATTGTTTGCGTTTTTCATAGGAGAAATAGCATTTCTTTTGTTTTTCATCCCAGTTAAACTCATCAGTAGATAAAGCAACAACAAGATAATCACCTTGTTCCTTCGCTCTTCTAAGTAAATTAATATGACCATAATGTAACAAGTCAAATGTTCCATAAGTGATGATTCTTTTCATTTTAGTTGCTCCTTTTATGATATATATAATTAAAAATGGGAAAAACAACAATCTATAGAATTGCTACTTTTCTCATATGATAACTAAATTCCTGGTAGAGTAATTTTAAAACGTACTTTGTCGGATAAAAAATAAAGTCTACAATTTTAATTCTTCTAGTAATTTTAAATAAAATAATAGAGAAGAACCACGCAACTATAACTCCTAAAAACAGGTGTACTGCCAAGTTTGTTATTCCAAATTTAAAAAGCATAATTCTAGTAACACTCGCTACCGGAGCGTGTATTAGATAGATGGGTAAAGAAATTTTACCCATCTTTACAAAATAATTATATATTGCATCTTGTTTTTTGTTTTGAAAAATTCCAAAGGCAGGAACAATACTTATCGGAATAATTACTCCCCACAACCCGGGCCTGGAATAGTTAATCGTCTGTTGAAAATTAGTTAGCCACCAGAATAAGATATATCCTACATATGACAGTATCATAATCCCAATCAACTTATTTGATATTTTAATATTTCTTAGAATCCTACCAAAGTAAAACGCTGGTGCCCAAATAAAAAATCTTTGAATAAAGTAAATACTAACAGGAAATAAATTTACTAAACAAAAACCTACCAACAGAGTTATGAAAAGTGCAATATCATTTTTTATATATATTGATAAAAAACCTAAAATTAGAAAAATTGAAAATAGAGTATATAAAAACCATAAATGATCAATTGGCTCTTTCCAGATATTTAATAAATCAAATATAGTTTTACTTTCCCTTACTGATCCTCCGCCAATCTTTTTCATAATAAACATGAGAATGCTAAACACAAGATATGGTATTCCCAATGACCAGAGTTTCTTCAGAATATTATGCCTAAAATCTTGAAGGTTCTGATAGCCTTTAAAAAAATATCCTGACAGTGCAAAGAACACAGGAATATGAATGACATAAACAACCTCTACAAAAAAGTAAAGAATTTGATTACTAGTTTCTGAAAATTTCGATGCCTGAAGTAAACCTAAAGAAACATGTCCAAAAACTACCAAAAAAATTGTAATTCCTTTTCCAAAATCAATCCAACTGATTCTTTTATCCATTATTTTCTCCTAATTTATATTAAATAGATTAATTAAACAGCCACCCTAATAAATGTGAATCCAATGTATTACAAAGTACCTGCTAACTTCTTAATATAAGCCTTCAATTCTTCACCAATTTCCGGATGTTTCAGACCCATTTCCACATTAGCTTCAACCATGCCTAGTTTATCCCCAACATCATAACGCTTGCCTGTAAATTCATGGGCAAAAACCCGTTGAATCTTATTCAAACTATCAATGGCATCTGTCAACTGAATTTCGTTGCCGGCACCAGGAGTTTGATTTTCTAAAATTTCAAAGATTTCAGGTTTCAATAAGTAGCGACCAATAATCGCTAAATCGCTAGGTGCATCTTCAGGCTTTGGTTTTTCCACAAAAGAATTCACATCATACAAGCCCTTAGAAACTTCCTTATTTGGATTGATGATCCCGTACTTAGAAGTTTCGTTATGGGGAACCTTCATTACAGCCAAAGTCGATGCTTGAGTTTGTTCATAATCATCAATCAGCTGTTTCGTTAAAGGTACCTTATCTTCCATGATGTCATCTCCCAACATCACGATAAAAGGTTCATCCCCCACAAAAGCCTTCGCTTGCAAGACCGCATGTCCTAAGCCTAGCGGATGTTTTTGACGAATAAAATGCAAGTAAATGGCAGTCGTCACTTCGACCAATGCCAATAACTCAGTCTTATTCTTTTCTGCAAGATTTTGTTCCAATGCCAAATTCGCGTCAAAATGATCTTCAATCGGCCGCTTGCCTTTACCAGTTACCACCAAAATATCTTCAATGCCAGAAGCAATCGCCTCTTCAACGATAAATTGAATCGTTGGCTTATCAACAATTGGCAACATTTCTTTGGCAATCGCTTTTGTCGCTGGTAAAAACCGTGTACCTAACCCTGCTGCGGGGATAATAGCTTTTCTTACTTTTTTCATTTTTCATTCTCCTTCATCAAAATATCATTTTTATTCTTTAACTTTTTTTTATAATACCTTTTGCCAATTCAATTATTGATGCTCTCAAAGTGTACAGCATTGCCAAATATATAAGCACTCCCAGTAATATTTCAAATCCAAAATAAATGAGCCTTCCTGGTAGTAAGATATGCACCCATCTCACTACGCCAAACATGAGAATTGCGGAAACCATATACTTCCACTTACCATTAAAAAGAGCAGAAATTTGCAAAGTTTTTCTTGCTAATATGATTTGAACCATAGTAACTGTGAATTCAGAAAGGACAGTTGAAATTACAGCACCAAACACCCCAAAATTTATAATTAAAGGGAAATTTAAAATTAAATTAGTAATAGCACCACATACTACAGACATCGTGTAATATCTAGTTTGATTAGTAGGTAATAGATACTGAGTACCTAACACGTTACTCCAACCAATAAAAATAATCACCAAACTTAAGATTGAAATTAATGTTCCAGTAATCTCAAACTCAGATCCTAAAAACCAAATTGAAAATTTTGGGGCGATGGCCGATAGACCTAACGCCATGGGAAAACAAATTGCAGTAACAAAATCAAAAGATTGATAAAGATATTTCGCTACTTTCTCTTTTTGTCCTTTTGCAAAAGTGTTGGCAACCCTTGGAAGCATAACCGTACCTGTTGCAGTCACTATCGCCAAGACTACTTTTACTATCTTATCTGAATTTTCATAATATCCTGTACTGTTCACACCCACCATAATACCTAGCATTGTTTTGTTTAAAACCAAATAAACTTGAGTAGCTACTTGAGGTACAAACAATGCTAAAGACGGTAAGAAGTGTCGCCACAGATTTAGCTCTTTAAATTTTGGGATAGTAACTATCTTACGTAAATAAGGCCACAAAGTTAAATTTCCAAATAGAATTGATAGGCTTAAAATAAGAATATACAAACCAACATCATTTTTTGATTTTACAAAGACAAAGATTGAAATCAAAGAAATAATCTTGACTAAGGTATTTCTCAATACAGTTTTCTTAAAATCCTCAATCCCCATAAAAAACCAAGAGATATCCAAGCCAGCCGCAATAATCAAAAATGATTGATACAAGTAAAAGCTCTGATATTCAGAAACCACTGATATAAAGATAAGAAACGCAATGTAACTAATTGCAATACAAATCATTCTTAATATCGCAATTTCCCAAAAAAGCTGACTCATTTTTTTTCGGTTATCTCTATTATAAGCAATTGTTCGATTTCCATACAAATTAATTCCGATACTACCGAACAAGATAAAATACTGAATAATCGAATTGGTATAGGCATTGATCCCTACCCCTTCACTTCCCAGTACGCGAGAAACGTAGGGAACAGTAACTAACGGAATTAAAATTACAAAGATTTGATAACCTACATTATAAAAGTAATTTTTTATTAGGCTCAATAGAAAGTCCCCCAATTTTTGTAGCATAATCCACACTTTTCGTAGATATTTAGAAATCTATATATTCTTAAATATCATGAAAATTAAACTATTCAAACACCAATTAAATTAATCTAAATTAACCAAGATAAGTCCCTTCCAAAAATAACAAATATCAGTAAAGTCCTACAATAGATAAACGAATTTATGTATTAACAATAAATTGACAATTAACTCAATTTTACTAAAAATTTTTTCAGTAAAAGTAAAAATTCACTTATAAAATTACCCAATCCGGTATTTCTATTAACAAAAATACCGGATTTACTCAATGAAAATAATAAAATATAACTAATTAGCAATCAATTTTAAGGAATACAACTTACTGATAAGCAATAACTTTAATATGATTTTTTTGTTCAACCTATCAGTCAAACTGAGATAATTCTTTTTTTGAAAAACCTATCAGTCAAACTGAGATAATTCTTTTTTTGAAAAACCTAAAATGGTAAAAAAGAACGTTAAAAAGAAGGAAAATAAATAGGAATAAAAAATAGTAGTTACTATAAATAAAATAAATAATAGTATAGAAATTGCTGCAATGTTTTTATTTTTCATAATCGTAGCAAAAAACGGGATGAATATATAAAAAATCATTCCAACCAATCCAATCCTTGCTAACCCATAAAATAAACCACTTGAAAAACCATCGTTTCCGCCTAAAGTTAAACGAGAGAAATCCATATACCTTTTTATGACATCACCACCATTTACCATACCATTTACCATACCATTTCCCAACAATGGCTTTTGTAAAAAAGCTTGATATCCTGCATAGAAATCATTCATCCTAATAGAGGTTGATCCTTGCATACTAGTAAATTTACTTTCTAGAATTGTAAAAACAATAACTATAGCAAAGGGAATCAACACTAAAACAAATAACTTATAATAACCAGGCATAGAAATAAACAATTTTAACATGATAATGCTAATCAATAAAATCAATCCTGTTGTGGATGTAGTAGTAATCACTGTAAACACTAGAATGATACTTTGAAAAGTCACAAATTTTTTTGGCTTTTCAATATAGTAATAAATAATTATCCCAATACTTAAAACAAAAGAAAACATCGGTGCTTCAGAAAAAATACCTGTGTTCCGAATGACATTAAGACCTAAAAAATTAGCCTCACCTTGTGGGAAAAAATGCAAATAAAATATACCATTTACCCATCTAGGCGTTCCCCATTTAATAAAGAGGCTAGAATTTTGATGCAAAATTCCAGTAATATACAAGAAATAAAAAATCAGTGACACAACAGCTAATGCAGAAATAACTTTTCTTAATACAAATAATATATTAGGTATTTTATTTTGTGAAAGATAATAATAAAAATAGATTATCAATCCTATTGGGAAAATTACCATTCGCATGATTTCAGATAAAGTAATGTTATCAATCAGTTTATTATAAGAAACAATAATGACGCTAATAGTAACATTAGCAATTAATAAACTCACCAATTTTTTTATATCTATATTTTTCCTTAAATTATATAAACAAATTACGACAACTAAAAATAAGCAACCATAAACCATTAGCATAATAATTTCTTTAAACGGTTTATTTGATGTAACCCAATAAATTGAACTTGAAGCTAATAAAATTGATATTGATAATAGATATTCGAAAAAGTTTAGCCAGGATAAACGAAAAAAACTTTTCTTATTCTCCACCATTCTAATCCTCAAAAAGCTCTGTCGTAGTTACTCTCAATGCTTCAGCAATCACCATGTGCATATCAAAGTATTTATACATACCTAAGCGGCCACCAAAAATCACTTTACCTTCATTATCCGCTAAATCTTTATATTGTTGGTATAGTTCATTATTTTTATCATCATTTACTGGATAATAAGGCTCATCGCCAGGATGCCAGTCTGCAGGGTATTCTTTCGTGATGATAGTTTTTTCTTGCGTACCAAATTCAAAATGCTTATGTTCGATAATCCGTGTATAAGCATGATCGGCATCAGTATAATTAACCACAGCATTACCTTGATAATTTTCTTCGTCAAGAATTTCATTTTCAAATTTCAATGAACGGTATTCCAAACGCCCAAATTTATAATCATAATATTGATCAATCATCCCAGTGTAGACAATTTTGTCAGCTTCTGCTTCAAATTGTTCCCGCTTATCAAAGAAATCAGTGTTTAGTTGGACTTCGATATTTGGATGATCCAACATCTTTTCCACGATTTGTGTATAACCACCAATTGGGATTCCTTGGTATTTATCGTTGAAATAGTTATTATCATATGTCAAACGTACAGGCAAACGTTTAATGATAAATGCTGGTAATTCAGTACAAGAACGTCCCCATTGTTTTTCAGTATAATCTTTAATCAATTTCTTATAGATATCTGTGCCCACTAAAGAAATAGCTTGTTCTTCCAAATTCTCTGGCTCTTTGCCGCCTAAAACTGCCCGCTGCTCGTCAATTTTCGCTTTGGCTTCAGTAGGAGTTACCACACCCCATAACTTATTGAAAGTGTTCATATTGAAAGGCATATTGTAAATTTCACCATGATAATTTGCGATAGGTGAGTTCGTATAGCGGTTAAACTCCGCAAATTGATTCACATAATCCCATACTTCTTTATTTGAAGTATGGAAAATATGGGCACCATATTGATGGAACTGGATGCCTTCTACTTCTTTTGTGTAAATATTGCCGGCGATATGATCGCGTTTTTCAATCACCTTCACTTGATGACCTTTTTTTGCTGCTTCATTGGCAAAAATTGCGCCAAACAAGCCGGATCCAACTACTAGATAATTCATTTAATTGTTTCCTCCTTTTGGATTTAAATAGTTATAATTAAAAAATTCAACTCCATTGACCTCGTTCATACGATTTAAAAAACTAGTTTGGAAAATACTTTAAATTTTTACCTATTTTCCCGTTTTTTCCATCACGATAAGCATCTCGTAAAGTCTTTGACCGTATTGATCTATAACTAGCATACTTTGGCTTAACATAGTTTGCCGCTAATCTTGACCAAAATTTCCATTCTAAAGCTAATTTAGATACAACTGGGTGTTTCGTATGTCTTTTTACAAGATCAATCTGGTTACGAATACCATAATATTCCTTCCAGGTATATTGATATTTATGATTATCCGCGGCAAAAGCTGTCTTATGGACAATAACTGCATCTGTCAAACAAATAATTTCTGTTTTAGATCGAATACGTAAAGAGTATTCAAAATCGTCTAACCAAATAAAATACTCTTCAAGGGGTAAACCAATTTCAGAAATCAATGAAACATCAATAACTAAACCCACAAAAGAAACTGCATCTACAGAAAAAGTAGGCCGCTTATATTCTTCGCCAGAAACAATTTTTTCATCCAACAAACTTTTTGAATGTAAGACTCTTCGTTTGTGACTCAATTGAATAGTTGAATCCTCATACATTACTTTTCCGCAAAGTGCTCTCACCGAAGGATTTTCCTCTGCATAGTCTAAAATTTTCTCAAAATAGTCTTTCTGATACATAGCATCATCATCACTAACAGAAACATAGTCAAAATTATATAATTTACATCTATCTAAGCCAGCTTTAAATCCACCAGCACCACCAATATTCTCTGGCAATTCCACCATATCGAAAATATCTTGATTAAAAACATCAAATTTTTCAACTAGCTCAGAAATTGTCCCATCTGTTGAAGCATTATCAACAATAATAATTTTTTTTGGTTTAATAGTTTGATCTAATAATGATTGAATAGCTTCCATCAATAAATCTTTCCTGTTAAAAGTTACAACAACTGAACCGTATGTTTTCTTCATCTCAAACTTCCTTATTTTATAGATTATTAATTCCTGAAAATAATGCATCTAATAATTTGCTTACATCAACTGTTTTCAACATCTTTACAATTTGTAAAGTTTTATTTATTTGATATTTAGTATCATCTTTATGGTAAATTTCATTTAGTCCATCTTCATTTAAAATTGGAATATTATAAGTTTCTCTCATATCAACATAGAAACCACGAAAATCTCGGTATTCATCATAATCATAGGCATACATATAAATTGGTTTATCCAAAAGATAAAAATCAAACATCATACTAGAATAATCACTAATTAAGCAGTCTGTTGATAAGAGAAGTTCATCTAAATCTTCATCAGAAACATTGATAACATTTTCCCTTTCGAGATTTATTTTCTCAAAATAATGGGTGCGTAACAAAAGAACAGTATCGCTATCAAGGTCTGGCAAAATATCACCGTTGAAAATATGATTTACCTTGGAACTTTTAAATTCTCTAAAAGTGGGTGCGTATAAAACTAAGCGTACCTCTTCTTTTAATCCATGTTTTTCAATAAATGACTTCCGTATTTCTGCTTGCCGATCTTTTTTTTGAACCAACAGTAAATTTCGAGGTAATCCTGTTTTGATATGATTAGGTGAGCTAGGAAACACTGTTTTAAATATTTCATCATCATAATCACCACAAACTGTTAATAAATCAAATTGGACCTGGGTATACCATTTTTTCACGAGTGAACTAACATGGGTTTCATCTTTTCCAATTTTCTTCAATGGAATTCCATGCCATGTATTTAAATAGAAAATCTTCTTTGATTTATAAGGTACCAGTTTTTCAATACTGGTATTAGAAATCCATACTGAACTGCTAAATAGTTCCTTGAAAAAAGATAAACTATTTATCGAGATACTACGAGTGCCACTTGGCAACTGAAACTTGTCTGGTTCATTAAAAGCCCAAACTAACTCATATTCTTTAAAACGAGAATCTTCGCTTATCAATTCAAAAAGAACTTTGGGACTATCACTAAATTGTCGTCCTGAAAACGAGGTAAATATGATTTTTTTTTCTTTTTTTAATAAATGATCCAAAATAAAATAAAATAGATATAGAGCATAAAAAAAGAACTGAGAAATAAAAGCACTATTCTTAATTAGATCCTTTAATTTTTGCACAGCTTTACCTCCAGATAATCTCAAAACTTTTTTAATATCTACTAACCTTAAACTTAGCCTTCAAAAATTTAGTTCCTTTTTCTAGCCATGATCGTCTTTCCATAAAAATCACTGGAATTTCTTCGTATGAATAGCCATTTTTATCTATCCAAACATCCAACAAGATTTCACTTACTCGACCAAAAACTCGGGCATGGAAACTATTGTACTCAGAAATATCTAGCTTTTCCTCTAAAGCGAATAAAATTGAAAACATCCATTCACAATAAGAATCAAATTTTTCTTCTGACATAATAAACATATTAAACATATGAGCAGATTTTCGTTGTAAAATTTTATCATAAGAAGCTAGGTAGTCAGGATATAGAGCTTCAATAATTTCTCGTGTTACGACCAAGTCTTGTGGGTAATGAGTATGATTGTAATGCGATTCAATCGACTCAATGTAATAATTTCGTTTTTTAGGGACTACAATGTCGGCCTTTTCAAGTTTACTTTCTAATGTTTGGCGATCTAATACATCATTGAATGTTCCTTGAGTAAAGATACTAACATTTTTATTTTTTGAAAAATGGCGGCGATAATGGGATAAACCTTTGTAATCTGCAGATACATTTTTCCATAACCAATATAAAGCCGTTAATTCTGAATAATTGGCATTTTTACTAGAAATATTTTCACCAGTATTGTCTTTTTCATAACCCAATTCCTCAGAATGCATTGCAGCGCCACTTTGGATAGGTATGTACATCTCATCTTTAGGCATTTGATAACTTTTATGGGTAGCAATGCCAATTTTAATAGTTTTCATTTACGTCTATTCAATCCCTTTTTTCTAATTTAATATGCCCCATTCGGCTTAAACATTACTTTAATAGTTTTGAATATAATCTTGATATCATTCAAAGTACTACGATTTTGAATGTACTCCACATCGAAGTCCACCATTTCTTCAAAGCCAACTTCATTTCGTCCGCTGACTTGCCATAAACCTGAGCAACCTGGTTTTACCAATAACCGTTGCATGTCATGGGGAGTGTATTCAGCGACTTCTCTTTCCAAAGGTGGTCGAGGACCAATCAGACTCATATCCCCTTTAACGACATTTAAGAGTTGGGGTAGTTCGTCTAAACTGGTGCGACGAATCATTTTACCAATTTTGGTAACTCGAGGATCGTCTTTCATTTTAAACATGGCACCATCGACTTCATTTTGTTCCATTAGTTCTGCTAATTTTTCTTCAGCATCGATACACATAGAACGAAACTTATACATGGTGAACAATTTGCCATTGCGCCCGACCCGTGTTTGGGCAAAAACCACTGGTGAGCCAGGTTTTTCTTGGCGAATTTTATAAGCTACATATGCCATGAGTGGTGAAGCAAGAACTAATCCAACAGTTCCGCCAACAACATCAATTCCTCGTTTAACAAAATCATAGCCTTTTTGTCTTTTCAATTTTTCTTGATCGACCCATTGCAACTTAAAATACTGATCTTGGTAGTGCTTTTTTAAATCATCCGCCTTCATGATATTAAAAAAGTTTTCCGTCATCACCATTCATACTCCTCCTGTTTTTCTCATCTCTCTATTTCCAAAAAATTTTATAAGTAACATCGTCAGCTCAACTAAAATAATCCAAACCGTTTCTTCTTAACTTCTGTATAATCTGGGAATGTGACCGCATCCCCATTTATCAAATCTTTCGCCACTTGTTCCATAGCTTTGACTTTTTCTTCATCAAAGTCATGTCCGATTTGGCGAAAGGCTTCTTTCATTACAAACGTTCTTTTTTTGATACCATGAGCGTCTGACGCCATCATCTGAACGAGGTTATGCTCAACCATCTGTTTTGCCGTCTTTTGGATGTCTTTACCAAAGACACCTATGTAGCTTGGAGCGGTGAGTTGCGCGAGGCACCCCATCTCCAAGTATGGAACCAGGCGATTGGGATCTTCACGAAACTTCGCATTTCTTTCCGGATGGACGATGACTGGCACCTTTCCCATATTTCGCAGCTTGAAAAAAAGTTGCTCCGTATAGGCTGGGACATCCATCGTAGGAAATTCAATCATATACCCAGTGCTCCGATACCGACGGCTACGACAGCTAGGCCTTTTGCTAAGGGTCTTCCCATCTAACTTTACTCACTCCCAAACAATTGTTATTTGTCACAATTGTTCATATTATACTATACTCAACTAAATATTTCAAAAGTATCCAAAAAAGTGTTTTTTGAAGCTATTTGCGATAAAGATTCAAAAAAACTAAGCATTGTACACTTTTAACTCTAGTGATGCACCAACTATAGTACGTTTCGCATAAACGATATTTTATCAAATTGGATAGTCAAAATATGACTACCTACTTCGATATGCAAAAAAACATAAAAGTATGAATCTATCAAATTATGCAGCATTCTGGAATAAACTAGTTAGCTGAGTACAAGTCTCTGGCTGTACTTAGTAGATTTTCCTATTGTTGCTATCATAGTGACTGTCCAGAATTATTGCAAGTAGTATTTTCTGAGTTTTTTTCGAAAAAATGACTTTTCTATTTCCCGCAAAAAGAATCAGTAACTAGAAAAGTCACTCATAGATGTTGGATTTGAGTCAATACCTCGGACACGATTTGTGAGAATTTTTTCGAGATTTCCACAGGGCTTCAACTTCATCGCTTCGACCAGCCGTCAAACCAAAACCGTTTGACCGCTGG
>NZ_JAKZIW010000005.1:0-83808 GCF_031143325.1 Enterococcus sp. FR204
TTATAAAAATAAAAGTTGTAGTGGAGGCTACGAAGTTTACTTTGTCTTTTTACACTTAATATTTTTTTGCCATCTTGTAATCAGAATGTTTTGATAACTATCGTTTTCAATTGATGGAAGCTATATTGTTTGCTATCAGTGAAATAAATATATGGTAAACAGTGTTCTTTTTCTTGTTTCCATTATAAAAATCGTATCGGGATTTTTCGTTCTTTTAAATTGAACATTTCTATCTATCCGCGTGTTATCAACAAAACAAAATCAGGTAAATAGTTGACGAAACAGAAATAAATACATAGTATTATGTTTTGAAGCCTAAGTACAACAGTCTATAGAAAAGGAGCGATACCATTGGCAAAACGCATTGACCGAATTTATATGTATGTCAAAGAAAAAACCGCTCATTTAACAAAGGCAGAATATGATCAAGGAGTAACAACACAGGAAATTGCTGAAGTGTTAGGGATTCAGCGAACAAATAGCAGTAAAGATCTGAATCAGCTAGTGCGCGAAGGGAAACTGATAAAGACAGACGGACGACCAGTACGTTACATATATCAAACACTCGTTACGCACGTAAAGCCAGTTACAAAACATGTAGTCAGTTACAAAGAAACGCCGGTCTCTGAAGAAAAAAATACACTCCAAATAGATACTAAGGATATCTTTGCAAAAATCATTGGAGCTAACGGCAGCATGAAAAATTCAGTGGAACAGGCAAAAGCTGCGATTTTGTATCCGCCAAGAGGATTAAATTGTTTGATTACAGGACCTACCGGATCAGGAAAGACTTATTTTGCACACGCGATGTATCATTTTGCAAAAGCGCATCATGTAATAGATGAGGAAACGGAACTGATTGTTTTCAATTGTGCTGATTATGCCAATAACCCTGAGCTTTTGATGAGTCATTTATTTGGGTACGCAAAAGGTGCTTTTACAGGCGCAGATGAAGAAAAAATGGGGATTATCGATCAAGCGGATGGCGGTATGCTGTTTTTGGATGAGATTCACCGGTTGCCGCCTGAAGGTCAAGAAATGATCTTTTACTTTATGGATCATGGAACTTACAGTCGTCTTGGGGAAACAACGAAATCCCATGAAGCAAATGTACGGATCGTAGGTGCGACCACAGAAGACCCAGGTTCTTCTCTATTAGAAACTTTTGTTCGGCGTATCCCAATCAATATCAAACTTCCGGCTTTTGAAAAACGTCCTGCAAATGAGAAAGTCGATTTAGTAAAAATCATGATTGCCCACGAAGCAAACCGCACGCAGCGAAAGATTTCTTTGACAGAAGATGTAGCAAAAGCATTGATCGGCAGTGTGACCTATGGAAATATAGGACAATTGAAGTCAAATATCCAGTTAGTATGTGCACGAGGATTTCTAAATCATATGCAATCACCCGAAATCTCGATCACAATCGATGATTTGACAGAAGGGATTCGTAGCGGATTGATTCAATTAGCAAGCAACCGCAGTGCAATGGCAGAGCTTTCTAAAATATTGGAGCCAAAGATAACTGTAGCACCAAATGATACGATCATGAAAATCCAATCGGACTCCTATGAGTTACCTTATAATCTATATGATATCATCGGAGATAAAGCAGCTTTACTG
The DNA here is from genome assembly GCF_031143325.1 of Enterococcus sp. FR204. Lineage (NCBI taxonomy): Bacteria > Bacillati > Bacillota > Bacilli > Lactobacillales > Enterococcaceae > Enterococcus > Enterococcus sp. FR204. The sequence goes on from NZ_JAKZIW010000005.1 coordinate 1,624, forward strand.
AAGTCGGATGGTTTGGATCAAGAAGCAATCAATCATTTCATTTCTACAGATATCAACATCCATCTGAAGTCTTTCTATAAAGACCATGGTTTTTCTTTTAATGCAGACAGCAAATTAGCAGAATTTGTAGATCCGAAAATCATAGAAGTGACCAATCAGATTTATGTAATGGTCAAAAGATCTTTACCATATGAGTTTCAGCAAAACTTTATTTATGCTATGAGCTTGCATATCAGTTCTTTTTTGAAAAAAATCAACTTAGGAGAAGAACGGCATACGAATGATAACATCCGTGAGATGGCTTTTGATTTTCCAGATGAATATGCTGTTGCGAAAGAAGTGCGTAGTTATATCGAAACGTATTTTCAAGTGGAGATTCCAGAAAGTGAAGACTATTACTTGACCGTTCTACTCGTCTCGTTACGGGCAAATCAAGCAAGCGGCAGAATCGGTGTAGTCGTTGCAGCTCACGGAAACAGCACAGCAAGCAGTATGGTCCAAGTTGTCCAACAGTTGTTAGATGCAGAGAACGTACGAGCAGTAGACATGCCTTTGGATATGGATCCGAAAACAGCATTGGACCGAATTGAACGCAATGTACAAGAAGTAGATGAAGGAAGCGGGGTCATACTCTTAGTAGATATGGGGTCCCTTGCGTCGTTTAATTCGCAAATTCAAAGAGACACTGGGATTCCAGTACGTACTGTTGATATGGTAACAACTTCTCTAGTTTTGGAAACTGTACGAAAGGTCTCAGTATTAGGGACAGATCTAGATATGTTGCATGAATCATTGAAAAATTTTCGAGGTTACGCAGAAATATCTTCTGTAGAATCTGTTCAGGAAGCAAAACCTATTCATAAGAAAAAAGCTGTTTTGGCTATCTGCGCATCTGGCGAAGGTACAGCACAAAGAATCAAAGAATTGATCGAACGAGCGGTAAACAAGCGTCAAGAAACAGAATTAGAAGTTCTAGCTTTGTCGATTGTGAAAGTGAAAGAAGAACTGCCAGTTATCCAAAAAGAATATCAGATCATAGCTACTACTGGGATTACTGATTTGAATATCCAAGCCCCATTTATTCCTTTAGAACGTTTTATTGATCAAAATATCGAAGTCATTTTGGATCAGTTGCTGATGGAATCAGAATTGGAGGAAACTGAATTCATCTCCCTAGATGAAGAGTCAGCTAAAAATACGTGTGTTGAGTTTATCTCTGATAACTTCATCTTTATTAATGGTAGTAAGTTAATCGATCCAATGTGGCAATTTTCTACACAAATCTCTCAGACGACGGGAATCGGCGATGAAGAATATGGATTCAAAATCAACCTAGTGATGCACACAGCAGGAATGATCGAACGTATTATTCGGAATGAACCATTGACTGTGGAAGAAAACGAATTGACAAATACAACGAATGATCCTCTTTATAGCCAATTGGCAGCCTCAGTTGTTCTGTTGGAAGATCAGATAAAAGTAAAAGTGCCGATAGAAGAAATGTATTATCTGCTACGTCTAGTCCATAATCAGTTAGATAAAAAAGAATACACTGTGCCATGAATACACAAAACCGATACACTTTTATAGTGTATCGGTTTTGTGTATTGGTTAAGAATCCTTTAAATTCAATTAGTGTATCGTAAAAAAGTTGGCACGCTTTTTGCTTATAGTAGTGTGTGCTAGGAGGTGGTTGTTCACACAGAAATGATAGGGGTTTCTGTGAAGTAGTGAGGAAGAAGGAGTTTTGCAGATGGATATTCGATTGGCACGTATAGATGATCGTTTAATCCACGGGCAAGTCGCAACAGTTTGGTCGAAGCAAACAGGTGTTGAACGTATCATTGTGATCAGCGATGTAGTCGCTCAAGATAAATTGAGAAAGTTTCTACTAAAAGAAGCTGCACCGCCGGGGATCACAGCAAATGTAATAACCGTGCAGAAAATGATTCAAATCTATCATAGTGGATTATTATCACGAGCAAAAGTGATGCTTTTATTCACCAATCCCCAAGATGTTGCAGCGGTTGTCCGCTGCGGTGTACAGTTGAAGTCGTTGAATATCGGCGGTATGAGTTTTACTGAAGGCAAATCAATGATTACCAATTTTGTTTCAGTAAATCAACAAGATATTGATTCCTTTCGTTACTTGAACAGTCAAGAAGTGGAGTTAGAGATTCGAAAAGTACCTGCTGACAGGAAAATCCTTTTGATGGAACTACTAGCGAAAATCAAAAAGGTGTAGCAAGAATGGTTGTTGGAAAAGGTCAAATAATTCTGTTGTAATGGTTAGCAATTATTAATATTTTTGAATTTGTTACAACAAAAGTAAATAGGAGGTATAAATATGGTAGGGATTATCCTAGCAAGTCATGGACAATTTGCTGAAGGAATCTTACAATCCGGTTCAATGATCTTTGGCGAACAAGAAAACGTCAAAGCAGTGATTTTGAAACCAAGTGAAGGTCCAGATGACTTGAGAGCCAAATTGGAAGAAGCGGTTGCTTCTTTTGATAATCAAGACGAAGTGTTATTCTTAGTTGATTTATGGGGCGGAACACCGTTCAATCAATCAAACACATTATTCGAAGAGCACAAAGATAAATGGGCAATCGTCAGCGGTTTGAATTTACCAATGTTGATTGAAGCCTACGCATCACGCTTTTCAATGGAATCTGCTCATAAAATTGCAGCACACATTATTGAAACAGCAAAAGACGGTGTAAAAGTAAAACCGGAAGAATTAGAACCGGCAGAAGCACCGAAAGCAGCAGTTGAAGACGCACAACCTAAAGGAGCACTTCCAGAAGGAACTGTGGTCGGAGACGGGAAAATCGATATTGTATTAGCACGTGTTGACTCACGTCTGTTACATGGACAAGTTGCGACAGCTTGGACAAAAGCAGTGCAACCAAACCGTATTATCGTTGTTTCAGATGCAGTATCAAAGGATGATCTGCGTAAGAGACTAATCGAACAAGCTGCTCCTCCAGGTGTAAAAGCAAATGTTATTCCTATTAGCAAAATGATCGAAGTGGCAAAAGACCCTCGTTTTGGAAATACCAAAGCATTGCTTTTATTTGAAAATCCTGAAGACGTATTGACAGCTGTTGAAGGTGGCGTGGACATCAAAGAATTAAATGTTGGATCAATGGCGCATTCGGTTGGTAAAGTCGTTGTAAGTAAAGTATTGTCTATGGGACAAGAAGATGTTGAAGCGTTTGAGAAGCTTAAACAAAAAGGTGTGAAATTCGATGTACGTAAAGTACCTAATGATTCACGCGATAACATGGATGATATTTTGAAAAAAGCAAAAGCTGAATTAGCAAAAGCTGAATTAGCAAAAGCGTAATAAATAATATTAAAATTTATAGGAGGCTTATCATGTCTATTATTTCAATAATTTTAGTCGTATTAGTTGCCTTTCTAGCTGGTATGGAAGGTATTCTTGATGAATTTCAATTTCATCAACCACTAGTGGCGTGTACATTGATCGGTTTAGTTACCGGTAACCTCGAAGCTGGTATCGTACTTGGCGGTACGCTTCAAATGATCGCTTTAGGTTGGGCAAATATCGGTGCCGCTGTAGCACCAGATGCTGCATTAGCATCAGTAGCATCAGCAATTATTTTAGTTTTAGGTGGACAAGGTGTTAAAGGTGTTCCTTCTGCGATCGCGATTGCCGTTCCTTTGGCTGTTGCAGGGTTGTTCTTAACAATGATCGTACGTACAATCGCTGTTCCAATCGTTCATTTGATGGATGCGGCTGCTGAAGAAGGAAACATCCGTAAGGTTGAAATGTGGCACATCATTGCTGTATGTTTACAAGGGGTTCGTATCGCGGTCCCAGCAGCAGCGTTGCTATTTATCCCAGCACAAACTGTGCAATCATTCCTTGAATCAATGCCAGCATGGTTAACAGATGGTATGGCTATCGGTGGGGGAATGGTCGTAGCTGTGGGTTACGCTTTGGTAATCAACATGATGGCTACAAAAGAAGTATGGCCATTCTTCGTTATTGGTTTCGTTGTAGCTGCAATTTCTCAATTAACATTGATTGCTCTAGGTGCTTTAGGTGTTGCATTAGCTCTTATTTACTTGAACCTTTCTAAAATGGGTGGTTCATCAAATAATGGAGGCGGAAGCAACTCTGGTGACCCTTTAGGCGACATTTTGAATGACTATTAATCTTGAAGGAGGAAAATAAAATGGCAGAAGAAAAAATCAAATTATCAAAAAAAGATCGTTTAGCTGTTGCGTGGCGCTCTACCTTCATTCAAGGTTCATGGAACTACGAACGTATGCAAAACGGTGGCTGGGCATTTTCTATGATTCCAGCAATCAAAAAATTATACAAAACAAAAGAAGAACGTTCTGCAGCATTAAAACGTCACTTGGAATTCTTTAATACACACCCATACATTGCTTCTCCAATTTTAGGGGTTACATTGGCACTGGAAGAAGAACGTGCGAATGGCGCGCCTGTTGATGATGTAGCGATTCAAGGGGTTAAAGTAGGTATGATGGGTCCTTTAGCTGGCGTTGGTGACCCAGTGTTCTGGTTTACAGTACGTCCAATGCTAGGTGCACTAGGTGCTTCATTAGCTATGGGAGGAAATATCCTTGGACCAATCATCTTCTTCTTAGGTTGGAACATTATTCGTTGGGCATTCATGTGGTATACACAAGAATTTGGCTACAAAGCTGGTTCTAAAATTACTGATGACCTTTCTGGCGGATTGTTACAAGACGTAACAAAAGGTGCTTCAATTTTAGGGATGTTCGTATTAGCTGCCCTGGTACAAAGATGGGTATCAATCAAATTCTTACCAGTTGTATCAACTGTAAAATTAGATAAAGGTGCTTACATCGAATGGGATAAATTGCCTTCAGGTGGTGAAGGAATCAAGAGTGCATTTGAACAAGTTAATAATGGCTTAGCCCTTTCTCCTGAAAAGGTAACAACATTACAAGACAACTTAGACCAATTGATTCCTGGTTTAGCTGCATTAGGGTTAACATTGTTATGTATGTGGTTGCTTAAGAAAAAGGTTTCTCCAATCGTTATCATCCTTGGTTTATTCGTAGTCGGTGTTGTTGGACACGTCATCGGACTTTTATAATCCATAAAAATATAGCTCGGGCGTTGTCCCGAGCTTTTTTTATATAGTATACTGTTCATAAACAAATATCTGGAGGGAGAAAATGGTTCAATCAATCAATACAAAAGTAGACTTGGTAATTGATGCTACTTCGTTTACGGGTCTGACAGATTACGGGCAAATCATGATAGGTGATAATGGTTTTGAGTTTTACCATGCGCGAGATAGACGCAAATATATCCAAATTCCATGGGAAGAAGTGGATTATGTACTAGCATCAGTCATGCTAAAGGGAAAATGGATTCCTCGATATGCCATTCAAACGAAAAAAAATGGTACATATACATTTTCTTCCAAAGAACCTAAAAAAGTACTTCGTGCGATCAGAGAATATGTAGATGAAGATAGAATGGTCCAATCATTGAGTTTCTTTGATGTAGTGAAACGTGGTATTCGTAGTATGTTTAAACGCAAGTAAAAAATAAAGAAAACTTCTAAGAGGAGGTTTTCTTTATTTTTTTACTTTGCAGAAGAAAATATGAAATAGCAAAACCAATTATTTGTCCCCTTTAAATCCCATATGCTAAAATTGATTAGCAAAGAAGGAGGTTATATTATGAGTTGGTTATGGACATTGATTGTTGGAGCCGTGATCGGAGCAATTGCAGGTGCAATCACCAGTAAAGGAAATTCGATGGGCTGTGTAACGAATATCATTGCTGGACTAGTCGGTTCAAGTATTGGACAAGCGATTTTCGGCGAATGGGGACCAAAAGCTGCAGGTATGGCACTTATTCCATCTATTTTAGGCGCAGTGATTTTGGTAGCAGTTGTCTCATTTTTCTTTGGAAAACGATCATAAGTTTTTACAAAATAGTAAACTAAAAGGAGTTGCAGCGAGACTGTGACTCCTTTTTGGCTTTATTTATTTAAAAGAAAAAGAAGTTTTCCGGAAATTTTTATTTAACTGTCGTGTACGAAGAAAAGTTTGCTATAATAGAAAAAAGCGTGCAAAGAAAGAGGGAGTTTCATTATGATGCTACGTGTAGAAAAATTGCGCAAAAAAATGCAAGAAGAAAATTTGGATTCATTTTTGGTTACCAGTCCGTACAATCTTCGTTACTTAACGAACTTTACAGGTACGACAGGATTAGCTGTTATTACTTTGGAAAAAGCATTTTTTATTACTGATTTTCGTTATACCGAGCAGGCGGCAGCGCAGGCTCAAGGGTTTGAAATTATTAAAAATGTCGGACCTATTTTTGATGAGGTAGCAAACTTAGTACGCAAAGAAGAACTGCACTCATTAGCCTTTGAGGAAACAACAGTCTCATTTTTAGAATATTCGGTTTTAGAAGAAATCATCGATGCGGAATTAGTACCTGTTTCACAGATGATCGAAGAACTCAGAGAAGTGAAAGATGAAGAAGAAATCGCTATTATCGAAAAAGCATGTCATATTGCGGATATGGCATATGATCACATCCTGAAAATGATCCAACCGGGCATGACTGAGATTGAAGTCGCAAATCAACTAGACTTTTATATGCGTTCTCTTGGCGCTTCAGGTGTTTCTTTTGATACGATCGTTGCTAGCGGATTGCGTTCGGCTATGCCGCATGGTGTAGCAAGCAAAAAAATCATCGAACAAGGCGACTTGATCACATTGGACTTTGGTTGCTATTACGAAGGGTACGTTTCCGATATGACACGTACATTCGCTATTGGTGATCCTGGGGAAAAATTAAAAGAAATTTATCAAATAGTCTTAGATGCTCAATTAGCAGTTATTGATGCTGCAAAACCAGGAATGACTGGTGTCCAATTAGACGCAGTTGCTAGAGATTATATTTCAAAACATGGTTACGGGGAAGCATTTGGACATTCTACAGGACATGGGATCGGTCTAGAGATCCACGAAGGACCAAACGTTTCTTCTCGTGCAGAAAAGCAATTTGTACCAGGAAATGTGATCACTGATGAACCAGGGATCTACTTACCAGGAATCGGTGGAGTACGTATTGAGGATGACTTGTTGATCACAGAAGATGGAAATCGTGTGTTGACTCGTTCACCAAAAGAATTGATCATCTTATAGTTTCATCAATAGAAGAAGTAAGCGTAAAAATCAGTGTTCACAGACTTTGTTATAGAAAATCACTCGATTTAATGATACACTATAGAAGAACTTTTAAGCTGTAAGAGATAATAAAGTTGGGTGTTTTCTCCAATTCATAGCAGTTTGCAGCTGATCGGCGGCAGTTTTCTTACCACGTGATCACTATAGCCGCATCATAGAGAATTCGGATGTATCTCGTGCTTAGGCAAAGGGAGGAATAAATAAATGGCAGATGAAAAAAATTTGATTTTAAACGCAAACCAAGATTTAGGAGAGATCGTGATCGCTCCTGAAGTCATCGAAGTAATTATCGGGATTGCAGCTTCTAAAGTAGAAGGCGTATACGGAATGCGCGGAACTTTTGCCAGCAATGTCACTGAATTATTAGGACGTGCAGCTCACGGAAAAGGTGTTTACTTAGCAAACGAGGAAGATGGCTTGAAAGTAGATCTTTACTGTTATCTAGAATATGGTGTTTCAGTTCCTAAAGTAGCAATGGAAATGCAGGAACGGGTCAGCCAGCAAGTCCTTTTCATGACGGATATCGATTTATCTGAAGTCAATATCCATGTAGTAGCTGTTGTTCCTGAAAAATTAGAACAACCAACAATCGAAGAACTTTTTGAAGACGAAGAGGAAGAGAATGAATAAAGAATTATCAAGACACGAGATTCGGGAAATGGCATTGCAGGCTTTATTTCCATTAGACTTCAATGCAGACCTAACAAAAGAAGATGCGATTTTCAACGCAATCGAATTAGACCACCGCGACATGATCAACGAAGATGAATCAGAGTTTGTTCCTGTTTATCTTGATACGCTAGTTGGCGGTGTCTGTGCAAAAAAAGATGAATTGGATAAAGTGATTGAAAAACATTTGAAAAACAATTGGCACATCAATCGGATCTCAAAAATGGATTTGGTGATCTTGCGTATCGCGATTTTTGAAATGACTTATGTGACAGATGTACCAGCGGCTGTTGCTTTAAATGAAGCAATCGAGTTGGCAAAAACATTTAGTGATGACCGTTCACGTAAATTCGTCAACGGTGTTTTATCCAATGTATTGAAAGAATTAGAAGCTGGGGCGTAAGTCCTAGCTTTTTTCTATGAATCATCATAAACCTGTTATAAATCGGGAAAATTCTATGGTAGAATGAAAACACAAAAAATATCTGGGAGTGGTTAGATGGCAGAATTGATTAACGGAAAAGAATTAGCTGAAAAAATGCAGGCAGAGATTGCTGAAAAAATCCAAAAATTGAAAGATAATGGTATCCATCCCGGATTAGTCGTTTTATTGGTAGGGGAAAATCCAGCCAGCCAAATCTATGTAAGAAATAAAGAACGTGTAGCAAAAGAAATCGGAATCCATTCATTGGTAGAGCGTTATCCTGAGACGATTTCTGAAGACGAACTACTTGCAGAAATTGAAAAATACAATCAAGATCCTAGTTTTCATGGTATATTGGTCCAATTACCATTGCCAAAGCATATAGATGAAGAAAAGATCCTGTTAGCTATCCGCCCTGAAAAAGACGTAGACGGTTTTCATCCGATGAATTTAGGCAAACTCCTTGCGGGTAAACCGGACAAGATTCCTTGTACTCCATACGGCATCATGAAAATGTTTGAAGCTTATTCTATCGATCCGGCGGGTAAACGAGCAGTAGTTATCGGACGAAGCAATATCGTCGGTAAACCGATGGCTCAGCTACTCTTGATGGCAGATGCAACTGTTACTGTTGCTCATTCTAAAACCGAAAATCTGGCTGAACTGGCACAAGAAGCAGATATTTTAGTCGTAGCAATAGGACGTGGACATTTTGTCACAAAAGAATTCGTAAAACCAGGTGCTGTAGTGATAGATGTAGGGATGAACCGTGATACTAACGGTAAGCTGATCGGTGATGTGAAATTTGATGAAGTGGAGCCTGTTGCAGGCTGGATCACCCCTGTGCCAAAGGGCGTAGGGCCAATGACCATCACGATGCTGATGTATCAAGCCGTAAAATCTGCCGAAGCTTTTGGAGCAGGTGAATAGATGGCACAAGAATATTTAACTGTCACTACATTAACGAGGTATTTGAAACGTAAATTTGATGCCGATCCTTATTTAGAACGCGTATATTTAACAGGCGAAATCTCGAATTTCCGTTTACGTGCCAATGCCCATCAATATTTCAGCTTAAAAGATGACCATGCAAAAATATCTGCTATTATGTTCAAAGGAGCATTCCAAAAATTACGATTCCAGCCAAAAGAAGGAATGAAAGTCCTTGTCGTTGGGCGTATTTCATTATATGAAGCGGGAGGTTCTTATCAAATCTATGTAGAGCACATGGAGCCTGATGGAATAGGTGCTTTATATCAAGAATTGGAAGAACGAAAAGAAAAGCTGATGAAGGAAGGCCTTTTTCAAGGGCCTAAAAAAATGCTGCCACGTTTCCCAAAGCGAATCGCGGTCCTTACCAGTCCAAGCGGAGCGGTTATCCGCGATATCATCACGACGGTGAAAAGAAGATATCCAATTGTCCAATTGGTTTTGTTCCCAACAGTTGTACAAGGAAACCAAGCAGCGGACAATGTTGTCAGGAATATCCAGAGAGTAGAAGAGATGGGCAATTTCGATACAATGATCATCGGTCGTGGGGGTGGTTCGATTGAGGATTTATGGCCGTTTAATGAAGAGCGGGTTGCTCGGGCGATTTATCAAGCTAATACGCCGGTGATTTCATCTGTAGGACATGAAACAGATACCACGATCGCTGATTTAGTAGCAGATGTTCGGGCTGCCACTCCAACAGCAGCTGCAGAATTAGCTGTTCCTGTTTTGTCAGAAGAGTTGATGCGCATTCAAGAACGGCAAGCTAGATTGCAGCAGGCGTTTGTACGCCAGATCCAGCGCAAACAAGAACGGTTCGAGCGTGCTCGACGTTCCTATGTATTTCGGCAGCCTGAAAGATTGTATGAAGGTCAGACCATCAAATTAGACCAGTTGAAACAGCGATTATATCAAGCTACACAGCAAATTTATCATGCGAAAGAAAAACAAACGATCGCATTAAGCCACCAATTGGAACAAGTGGCTCCGCTTTATCGAGTTAAAGCAGCTCGCCAAGAAACTGCTTATCTAGAAAAACGCTTAGAAGAGAAAATCCAACAATATATGAAACAACAGCAGCAGCGTTTTGCTCAAGCTGTTCAATCTCTTGATTTGTTGAGTCCATTGAAAATCATGGGAAGAGGCTACAGCTATACGACGTTAAATGATCAAGTAGTAAAAAGTGTCTCCGAGATTCATCAAGGGGATTTGCTGACGATCCATTATCAAGATGGAATCGTTAAAGGACAAGTACAAGAGATAGACAAAGGAGAATAAAAATATGGAAAATCCAACTTTTGAAGAGTCACTGCAAGAATTAGAAAAAATTGTCATGCAGTTAGAACAAGGAGACGTTCCATTAGAATCAGCTCTAGATTCGTTTAAACGAGGAATGGAATTAAGCAAACATTGCCAAGATACATTAGCTAAAGCAGAAGAGACCTTGACGAAAATGATGACAGAATCAAATGAAGAAGTTGATTTTGACGGAAACGAGGAAAGCTGAGATGAGATTAACTGACTTTTCAGCTATTCATCTACCTGCTGTAGAAAAAGAAATCTTGTCTTTTTTAGATGAGCATACAACGGATAGAGGACTCTATGATGCGATGAGTTATTCAGTGAAAGCAGGCGGGAAAAGAATACGTCCCTTATTACTTTTAACGGCCGTTGCTTCCTTTGATGAGCCTATTGATGTTCCCGTCTATCAAGTAGCAGCTGCTTTAGAAATGGTGCATACGTATTCCTTGATCCACGATGATTTGCCTGCGATGGACAATGATGATCTTCGTAGAGGAAAACCTACCAATCATAAAGTATTCGGCGAAGCATTAGCTATATTGGCCGGAGATGGTTTGCTTACAGGAGCGTTCCAGCTAATCAGTATGGCACACTTAGGTAATTCTCCTAAGCTTCTGCTGCTTCAGCAATTAGCTGTTTGTGCGGGATCACAAGGTATGGTTGCTGGGCAAGCTGCAGATATCGAGAGCGAATCGAAAAAGCTTTCTTTAGAAGAATTAGCATTTATTCATGAAAGAAAGACAGGGCATTTGATTCGTTATGCCTTGCTGGCTGGTGGCATATTAGCGAAGCAACCTGAAGAAATCATATTGCTACTTCAACGATTAGCCGAACATTTAGGTTTGGCTTTTCAGATAAGAGATGATCTACTCGATGTGATTGGTACAACGAAAACATTAGGGAAAACAGCTGGTAAAGATGAACGTATGGAAAAAAATACTTACCCGCGTTTATTAGGCCTAGAAAAGACACGTGAGGCGTTGGAGATTGAACTGTTATCCGCCAACAAGATCATAGACAAATTAGAAGAGGACGTTTTTTCTTTTAATGGCGGGCTGATGCGCCAGATGATCAAGCAATTTGATGTGGAGAAATGAGGGAAAGAATGGAAAAAGAACGCGTAGATGTATTAGCGGTCAAACAAGGATTATTTGAAACAAGAGAACAAGCCAAACGTTCAGTGATGGCTGGTTTGATTTACAACGAAAAAAACGAGCGGTTTGATAAACCGGGAGAAAAAATTCCAGTGAGTAGTGAATTAAGAGTCAAAGGTAAAAAACTTCCTTATGTTTCTCGGGGGGGATTAAAATTAGAAAAAGCACTCAAAGCATTTGATCTATCTGTTGAAGGAAAAACATTGTTAGATATTGGTGCATCCACTGGCGGATTTACTGATGCAGCTTTGCAAAATGGCGCAAAAATGAGTTATGCTTTAGACGTTGGCTACAATCAGCTAGCTTGGAAAATAAGACAAGATCCTAGAGTCGTCGTAATGGAAAGAGTGAATTTTCGTTATGCAAAACCCGAAGACTTTACCTTAGGAATTCCAGAAGTTGCTGTTATCGATGTTTCTTTTATTTCACTAAAACTGATGCTGCCTCCATTACATGCTATTTTAAAAGAAGAGGGAGAAGTGATTGCTTTAATCAAACCCCAATTCGAAGCAGGCAGAGAAGCTGTAGGGAAAAACGGAATTGTTCGTGACCCTCAGACCCATCAAAAAGTTTTAGAAGACATTTTGTCATTTGCGGCACAAGGTGGATATGATGTGCTGGAATTAAGTTATTCTCCGATCACGGGGGGAGAAGGAAATATCGAGTTCTTGGCTCACTTGAGGAAAGTACCCGAAAGCGGAACAATCAATTCAGCTATTAATATGGCAGAAGTGGTTTCAAATGCACACGAACAGTTTGACCATAAATAAATTGTAACTGTGAAAATCAAGTGAGAAGTATGCGGATTCTTCTTTATTATACCAAGGAAATAAGCTATCATTGATTAAGAAGAATATGCTAAGGAGCGAAGACGTAATGAGAAAAAAAGATCGGCATCGTTTGATTACTCGATTGTTGAGTGAGCAAGATATCCGAAAGCAGGAAGAATTTGTTGAAATCCTGAAAAGCAAAGGAATATCTGTTACTCAAGCTACGATTTCCAGAGATATAAAGGAACTGAAACTGATCAAGGTACCGGCTTCAGATGGCGGCTACCGTTATAGCATACCAGCTGAAACAAACGAAGATGTAAATACTAAATTGGAAAAACTATTAAAAGACGCTTTCGTGGCAGTTGACCAAATGGAAAAATTTGTTATTTTGAAAACATTGCCGGGAAATGCTTCGGCAGCAGCAAATTTGATTGATAAACGTTACAAGAAAGAATTATTTTCGATTATCAATGATGACGATAATGTTTTGATGATTACACGAACTGAAGACCAGGCAGTTTTATTGAAGAAAGACTTCCTGCATTACCTTTAAGTTGAGGAGCGAATGTGATGCTACAAGAAATCAGTATTACTAACTTTGCGATTATTCCGGAATTGCGGCTTTCTTTTCACGAAGGAATGACCGCGCTGACCGGAGAGACTGGTGCGGGTAAATCCATTATTATCGATGCTTTAGGTCTGTTAGCAGGAGGAAGAGGTTCAAGCGATTATATACGTCAAGGAGCAGAAAAATGTGTGCTTGAAGGGTTGTTTGAACTACCAAAACAAGAAGGATTCTCTGAACTGATGGTTGAATTAGGGATCGAAACAGATGAGGACAATCTGATTGTTCGACGGGATATGTCCTTAACTGGAAAAAATGTTTGTCGAGTGAATGGTCATATCATCACATTAGCTAATTTAAGAAGAATCGGCAGTTATTTAGTAGATATCCAAGGACAAAACGAACATCAGGAACTGCTCCAGCCTGAATCACATCTTGCTTTATTGGATCGTTTTGGAGATGTAGCTTTCCAACAGAAGAAAAAGAGTTATCAGCAAGAATATATCTCTTATCGTGAGCTGGAAAAAAGGGTACGAAAAGTGCAGCAAAATGAAAAATCCTATGTTCAGAGAATAGATATGCTCCATTTCCAGCAAGAAGAAATAGCTGCTGCTGATTTGCAAGTCGGAGAAGAAGAGAAATTAAAAGAAGAAAGAGAAAAACTTAGCAATTATCAAAAAATCGCTGATGGATTAGCTGCAGGTTACGGAGCACTGACGAATAATGAACAAAACAGTGTAGATGGTGTTGGCTTGGCCGTTTCAGAACTGCAAGGGATCGCCCATCTAGATGTGGAGTATGAAGCAATTTATGAAAATATCCAAAGTGCTTACTATTTGCTGCAAGATGCAATCGGCGATATGAGTCGTCAGATTGATTTATTGGAGTTAGATGAGAGTCGTTTAGAAGAAGTGACGCAACGTTTAGAATTAATCCGACAGTTGAAACGTAAATACGGCGAATCCATTGAGTCAATATTGGCTTACTATGACGAAATCACCGAAGAGCTAGCTTCTTCTGATTTTTCAGAAGGTCAATTGGACAAAATGAAAGCGGAACTAGAGCAAAAAGAGCTTCTACTTCAGCAACAAGCCGCAGATCTTCATGAAGCGCGTAAAAAAATCGCAAAAGAATTGGAAAAATCCATTCTGCATGAATTGAAAAGTCTGTATATGGAAAACACTGAGTTTGAGGTACGTTTCTTAAAAGAAGAAAATAGACAATTGAATCATGATGGATTTGACCAAATCGAATTTTACATTACGACCAATCCAGGAGAGCCACTGAAGCCTTTGGTGAAAGTCGCTTCTGGTGGCGAACTGTCTCGGATGTTGCTTGCTTTGAAAACTATTTTTTCTTCTGAGCAAGGTGTGACAAGTATTATTTTTGATGAAGTGGATACAGGTGTGAGCGGAAGAGTTGCACAAGCCATCGCAGATAAAATTTCTCAAATATCGAAATACTCTCAAGTTTTGTGCATCACTCATCTGCCTCAAGTTGCTGCAGTCGCCGACTATCAATATTATATTGTGAAAGCAGTGATTGATGGACGTACGCAAACTTCTGTTTCAGAGTTGAAAACAAAAGAAAGAGAAGAAGAAATTGCACGTATGCTGGCTGGAAGTGAGATTACAAAACTCACACTCGAACATGCAAAAGAACTATTGAAACTCGCAAAAAGGACCTGAGCCACCTCGCAGTGGTTCAGGTCCTTTTCAGCAGCTGATAGCTATATTTTATTTTTACATGACACTCATTACAGCAGTCAATACAACAGATCCAATCGTTAAAATCAGCATTGTCCAAATGACAAATTTTGTTACTTTAGCAAAAGTACTTGTTTGTTTTTTTTCACGCATTGTTTTCAACCTCGTCATTAATTAGTTGATTCAAGTGTACAATCTTTTTGCCATTTCCACAAGAGGGCTTTTTTATAAAAACTCCCCTTTTTTTAAATAATAGGTAGTTACGATACAAATAAATAATGTTAATAGAACTAGCCATATAAAGGCATCATCCCTTTCAGCAATAGGTAACTTAATGTTCATTCCATAGATACTGCCGACGATTGTCGGTATAGTTAAAATAATCGTTAAAGAAGTTAAAATTTTCATAATATTATTCAGATTATTCGATACGATTGCTGAAAAAGTCTGATTCATTTGTTCTACTAGTTTTAATTGAATGCGAGAAGTAGTCATTGCCTGCTCTGTTTCCACCAATACATCACGTAAATGATTTTTCAAAGCATGATTTTCTTGGAAAAGTTTATTTTGCGCTAGTTCTTTCAATGCATCTAAATTAGCAGAAGTCGCTTCTCTGAAATAAACGAGGCTTTTTTGGATATCCATGATTTGATAAAGTTGTTTGTTTTCAGTGGATACTTGAAGTTTGGCTTCCAAAGTATCGCATTGAGATTGAAGCGTAGCTAAATAACTGTTGTAAGAGAGTGTGACCTGCCAAATGAATTGAAAGAAGATATTGAGATTAGGCGAAATATCACTTTTTGGAAAGGTCTGGCTAAAGACTTTCTTTAAAAACAGTGGTTCATGATTCGTAATTGTGATAAGCTTCTTTTTGGGCGTCAAAATAATAGAGAGCGGGTATGTATCCACTTGAAAATAACCGCTAGGACTTGTTTTAGCAAAAGGATATTGTAACAATAATAACGCTGGCTTTGTCAACTTTGATTGATTGAATTCTTCTGTACGGGAATTTTCTGCATCGTCCAATATGGAAGTGATGTAATCTGACGGAATTTCAAATTGATGTGTCAGCTGATGAATCTCTTCTTGATTAGGACGTTCTACACAATACCAGATCGTTTGGTCAGTTTCCTTTCCGGTATTACGCAGTTTCTCATTATCTAATGTAAAATATTTGATCATGATTTTCCTCCTGTTGCCTGTTTCTTTTATTATAACGGATAGGGAATTGGAATACATGGAATGTGTTTGTAAGATATAGAATATAACTGCATAAATTTAAATAAAATGAAACAGTTGTGTAAAGTATATACAGTATACTTGAAGCAACGATAAAAAAGGAGTTTACGTTCATGGGCACATTCACACCACTTATCTTGTTTTGGTATATTTACCCGGTAATCGTTTTGTTTGGTTGCCAATTTCTTGTAAAATTATTTTCGTTAAATCGTCGTTTTAAAATAAAAGCCCCTGATTTGGCGATTCCTTTTTTGTGGGGCGGTATGCATGCATTGTCTAGAAATACAGGGACAATTTCTATCTTGCCGTTTTTCTTTATTTCTGTTTTGCTAATGGGAATTTGTATTGCTGTTTTTCAAGCATATTATTATGAAGAAATTATTTATCCGCGTTATTTCAAGATGACTTGGCGTTTGGTTTTTCTGTTGACAATCGTCTTGTACGCTGTCTTGATCATTGTGAACATACTTTCTTACCTATGAAAAAAATAGAAAAGCTGTAAAAAGTCTTTTAAAAGGCTTTTTGCAGCTTGATTTTTAAAAAAATGTTTATGAATAAAAAAAGTTGTTCCCGGATTTCCCAGAAAAGGTGGTAGAAAGTGGGGGATTGTGGTAGACTAATTTTAGTTAGTGGAGGAATGGGGGGCTTTCAATGTTGATGGGTGAATTCCAACATAATATTGATGCAAAAGGACGTTTAATCGTGCCCTCAAAACTTCGTGAAGAACTTGGCGAAAAGTTTGTTCTGACACGCGGATTGGATGGCTGTCTTTTCGGCTATCCGATGAGCGAATGGAAAAATCTGGAAGCTAAACTGAACGAAATGCCGTTGGCTAAAAAAGACGCACGTACTTTTGTGCGATTCTTCTATTCGGCTGCCACTGAATGCGAACTTGATAAACAAGGACGAATCAATATACCCAGCACGTTAAGAAATTATGCAGCTTTGACAAAAGGTTGCGTAGTCATCGGTGTATCTAACCGAATTGAAATTTGGGATGAGACACGATGGCAAGATTTTTCTGCAGGAGCAGAAGAGAACTTTGACGAAATTGCTGAAAGTATGATTGATTTCGGACTATAAGAATAGGAAGAGGCTGACTAATGACTGAAACATTTCAACACTATACAGTCATGTTGAAAGAAACGGTAGATGGATTGAACATCAAACCGGATGGCGTTTATGTAGACTGTACACTCGGCGGTGCCGGACATAGTGAATATTTATTAAGCCAACTAAGTTCTAAAGGGCATCTGTATGCGTTTGACCAAGATCAAAAAGCAATCGATCACGCCAAGCTGCGTTTAGCTTCTTATGTCGAACAAGGTATGGTCACATTTATCAAAGCGAATTTCAGAGAATTAGAAGAACGCTTGAGTGAGCATGTAGATAAGGTAGACGGCATTTTGTATGATCTAGGGGTTTCCTCTCCTCAGCTAGATGAAGCAGAACGTGGATTTAGTTATCATCAAGATGCACCGTTGGATATGCGCATGGATCAGTCAGCTCCTTTATCCGCTTATCACGTAATTAATGAATATTCCTACCATGAATTAGTAAAGATTTTCTTCCGCTATGGCGAGGAGAAATTTTCCAAACAAATTGCTCGTGAAATCGAACGAGTACGAAAAACAAAACCAATCCAAACAACTGGTGAGCTTGTCGAAATCATTAAACAAGTCATCCCAGCTCCCGCAAGAAGAAAAGGCGGGCATCCTGCAAAAAGAATTTTTCAAGCTGTGCGGATTGCAGTAAATGACGAACTCGGTGCCGAAGAGGCCTCTTTAGAACAGGCAATCCGGTTATTGAAAGTCAATGGAAGAATCAGCGTAATCACATTCCATTCATTGGAAGACAGAATTGTCAAAAGTATGTTTAAAGAATATAGTACGGTACAAGATCTACCACCGGGACTTCCTGTCATACCTGACGAATTCCAACCAGAACTGAAAGTCATTACTCGTAAACCAATCCTTCCTTCAGAGGAAGAGCTAGCAGAAAACAATCGATCACGCAGTGCAAAGTTACGTATTGCAGAAAAAATAAGAATGAAAGAGGAGTAGAATGATGGCAGAATTAAAGAAAATGCAAGATTACGAATATGATTTACCTGAATTGGTGGATCAGCCAGAACAACAAATGCCTGATTCTTCTTCGAATCAAGAAATCATTCTTCCACAATCACCGGCAAAACGATTGAAGCAGATTTCTGCTTTGGAAAAAATTGCTGTGGCAAGCGTGGCGATTGCTATTGTTGCTTTATGTGTTTTAACAGTTATGCTGCGCACAAATATCAGCGGAGCTGAAAAAGAAATCACGTCAATACAAACAGAAATCAATGATAAAAAGCAAGAAAAAACGAGTTTAGAACAAGAAAAAAACGAACTTTCTCGTACTGAACGGATTAAACAAATCGCAGAAGAAAAAGGATTGTCTATTAATGACGACAATTTAAGGAAAGTGAAGTAAATGAGTCTTAAAAATAAAATTCGGCGGTTTATGGAAAAGAAAAATCTAAATCCGATGAACAATCGCAAAAAAGTAGGTATCATTTTATTTGCTACGAGTATTGGATTGTTCTTTTTATTTGCCGTCCGTTTCTCGTATATCGTTATTGGAGGTCATGTTGCTGGTACCTCATTAGCTGAAAAAACAAAACAGTTGTACCAAGGAAGTGAAGTAGTAAAAGCAAAAAGAGGAACGATTTATGATCGTAACGGTGTGGCGCTCGCAGAAGATGCCTCCTCTTATTCAATTAAAGCGATACTCTCAAAAACATATACCTCTGGGGATAAAAAACTGTATGTTGAAGAAAAGAATTTTGATAAAATAGCAGAAATCCTGCATAAGAATCTTTCTATAGACAAAAAAGATGCACTGAATATTTTAGAAGACGGCGCAAAAAAAGAGCTGTATCAAGTTGAATTTGGTAGCTATGGGAAAAATATCTCCCAAGAAACCAAGCAAAACATCGAAGCGGACATGAAAAAAGAAGGTGTCGCTGGTCTTTACTTTGTCGACCATCAGGCTCGGATGTATCCAAATGGCGTCTTTTCTTCTCATTTTATTGGATACGCAGTTCCAGACAAAGATGAGAATGGCTTAGTTGGTAAACTAGGTTTGGAGTCTGCTTACAATGATATCTTGAGCGGTAAAGATGGTAAGATTATTTATCAAAAAGATAATTTTCAAAATCCTCTGCCAGGTACAGTGGCAGAAGAAGAAAAAGCTGTCGACGGACAAGATATCTACACGACTTTAGACAGCAGACTACAAAGTTATTTAGAAACACTGATGGATCAAGTAAATGAAGAATATCAGCCAGAAGAATTGACAGCAGTCCTGATGAAAGCAAAAACCGGAGAAATCTTGGCAATGGGACAACGACCTACTTTCAATCCTGAAACAATGGAAGGATTGACTGGAAAAGATGCTATCTGGCGTAATTTCTTGGTACAAGATAGTTATGAACCAGGATCAACCATGAAAGTTTTCACTACTGCAGCTGCTATCGAAGAAGGAGAATTCAACGAGAATGAAACCTTCCAATCTGGAAAAATCCAAGTAGAAGATGCTACGATCAATGACCATGACTTTGGTGAAAAAGGTGTGCTGACCATGCGTCAAGCTCTTTCATGGTCAAGTAACGTCGGGATGGTCATATTGGAACAGCGATTAGGCGGACGATGGTATAACTATTTACAAAAACTAGGATTTGGACAAAGTACTCATTCTGGACTAGATGATGAAGTAAACGGTGCTTTACCTACATCAAATATTGTCGACCGAGCAATGAGTGCTTATGGACAAGCGGTAGGTGTGACGAATTTCCAAATGATGAAAGCTTTCACTTCTATTGCTAATAACGGTACAATGATTCAACCTCGATATATCAGCAAAGTGGTGGATCCCCAAACTGGAGAAGAGCGAACAACTCAAACAGAAGTTCTAGGGCAACCTTTTTCAAAAGAAACAACAGAAAAAGTCCGTGAATATATGAGAGATGTTGTCGAAAGCGAAAACTACGGTAGTGCTTATGGTGTATATAGTGTACCTGGATACAATGTATCGGCAAAAACAGGAACAGCCCAAATCGCTTCTGATACAGGGGGATATCAAACAGGAGATACAGCCTACCTGTATTCGATTGTGGAGATGGTTCCTTCTGAAGATCCAGACTATGTCTTGTATCTAACAATGAAACACCCTAAGACATATGATCGAATGGCCTTGGCTAAAATCGCAAATCCATTGATGAAACGGGCAATGGATTTTAAAGAAACTGAAGAAGATTCAGATACAGAAACAAAAACAGAAAAAGTATCCGTAGCCGATTATCGTAATCTTGAAGCGGACGTTGCAGCAGCTGATGCTCAAAAAAGTGGACTGCAACCTGTAGTGATCGGTAATGGTAAAAAAGTACAAAAACAATCTACTGCCAACGGTGATCAGTTGATCTCTGGAGAAAAACTGATCCTATACACTGGTGGTGATAAGCTGATGCCTGACGTAACAGGATGGTCAAAAGCAGATATCATGAAGCTGGGGAAAATCCTCGGTATTGAAGTTAGTTTTGATGGAGATGGTTATTGTGTCAAACAAGAACTTGCTCCATATGAAAAAATCACTGAAGACAAACTTAGTTTTACTTTAGAAGAATAAGAAGAGAAATAGGAGAGAAAAGAGCATGGAATGGACACAAGCATTGATTCCCATTGTCAGCAGTTGTGCAATGACAATTGCCGCAATGCCGCTATTTATTGGTTACTTTCAAATGAAAAAGCAAGGTCAGGCGATTCGTGAGGAGGGACCAAAGTGGCACAATAGCAAAGCCGGAACTCCTACAATGGGCGGCTTAGTGTTTCTGATCGGCTCTATTTTGACAGGAATTTGGGTTGGAGCTTGGCAAAAACAGCTAACTCCTACTCTTTTCATCTTGCTTTTTGTATTAGCGTTATACGGAGTAATTGGCTTTCTTGATGATTTTATAAAAATATTCAAGAAAAGAAACATGGGACTGAACTCGAAGCAGAAATTGATTGGACAGATTCTAGGGGGAATCATCTTTTATCTTGTTTACCGTTCTGAAGGTTATCCAGGTGTATTGAATTTCTTCGGACTAGATCTACCTTTAGGAATCATTTATGGTATTTTCGCTCTCTTCTGGCTTGTTGGATTTTCAAATGCGGTAAACCTGACAGATGGCATCGATGGATTAGTTGCTGGCTTAGGAAGTATCTCTTTTGCAGCTTACGGTCTAATTGCTTGGCATCAGCATCAGTATGATGTATTAATCATCTGCTTAAGTGTTTTAGGAGGTTTACTGGGTTTCTTCGTCTACAACAGAAAACCTGCCAAGATTTTTATGGGAGATGTCGGTTCATTAGCGTTGGGCGGACTTTTAGCGGCAATTTCTATAATGCTAAACCAAGAATGGACATTGCTTTTGATTGGTTTGATCTATGTTATGGAAACAGCAAGTGTGATGCTTCAAGTTACTTCCTTTAAGCTTACAGGAAAACGAATTTTTAAAATGTCTCCAATTCATCATCACTTTGAAATGTGCGGATGGTCGGAGTGGAAGATTGATACAGTTTTTTGGTTGATCAGCATTGTGACTTCGTTGATCACATTATGGATCGTTTGGTAGGAGATGACGGGAAATGAAAAAAATATCAACATATGAAAATAAGAAAGTGCTTGTCTTAGGACTCGCAAAAAGCGGAGTAAGCGCGGCCAAATTATTACATGAATTGGGCGCACTTGTCACCGTTAATGATGGAAAACCTTTTGACGAAAATCCGGAAGCACAAGAGCTGCTTTCTTTAGGGATAAAAGTAATAACAGGTAGTCATCCAATCGAATTGTTGGATGAAGAATTTTCATTGATGGTCAAAAATCCAGGGATTCCCTACAGTCATCCTTTAGTAGCAAAAGCCCAAGAAATGGGTATTCCGGTAATTACGGAAGTTGAGCTAGCTTACGAAGTAGCGGAATGCCCAATTATTGGGATTACAGGAACGAACGGAAAAACAACGACAACAACGATGACAGGACTACTACTGAATGCAGGAGCAGATCAAGGAATTGCACGTTTAGCGGGAAATATTGGGTATCCAGCAAGTGGTGTCGCGCAAGAAGCGAAACCAGAAGATAAAATCGTGATGGAGTTATCTAGTTTTCAACTCATGGGAATCACAGATTTCCGCCCTCATATAGCGGTGATTACCAATATCTATGAAGCACATATTGATTATCATGGTACAAGAAAAGAATATGTCAAAGCTAAATGGAACCTTCAAAAAAACATGACAGAAAAAGATTATCTGATCCTTAACTGGAATCAGTCAGAACTACAAGAATTAGCGCAAAGAACAAAAGCACGTGTACTGCCTTTCTCGACAAAAGAAGTGTTGGAAGACAGTGTGTATGCTGACGATTACTCAATATACTATAAAAAAGAAAAAATAATGGAAATATCTGAACTTGGCGTACCAGGTAAGCATAATGTAGAAAATGCACTAGCTGCTATTTCTGTAGCAAAATTGTATGGTATATCAAATGAAGCTATACGAGAAACGTTGAATTTATTCCATGGCTTACCACATCGTACGCAATATGTAGGAGAAATCCAAGGCAGAAAATTTTATAATGATTCAAAAGCAACCAATATTTTAGCGACTAAAATGGCTCTAAGTGGATTTGAAACGTCTAAGGTCGTGTTATTGGCTGGCGGATTAGACAGAGGAAATACATTTGATGAATTAATTCCTTCATTAAAAGGAATCAAAGCAATGGTCGTATTTGGCCAAACAAAAGAAAAGTTGATGGATGCTGGAAAAAAAGCAGGCATCGAGACAATAGTAACAGCCGATTCTGTAGAACAAGCAGTTCCTTTAGCATTAGAAAACAGTACAGATGGTGATGTAGTTTTATTATCACCAGCGAATGCCAGCTGGGATCAATACCCAAATTTTGAAACTAGAGGAAACAGATTCATGGAAGCTGTGAACCGATTAAAATAGAAAAAGTAGAAGCGAGCGATAAAAAATGAAAATTTTGGTTACAGGCGGAGGAACAGGGGGACATATTTATCCAGCTCTTGCCTTTGTCAATTATGTAAAGACTCAAGAACCGAATGCTGAATTCATGTATGTGGGAGCAAAACGAGGTCTAGAAAACAAAATCGTCCCTGATACAGGAATGCCTTTCCATACCTTGGAGATTCAAGGATTTAAACGAAAAATTTCCATGCATAACATCAAGACGGTCCGATTGTTTCTTAAGAGTATCCGTCAAGCAAAAAAAATCCTCAGTGATTTTCAACCAGATATCGTTATCGGTACTGGAGGATATGTTTCCGGAGCGGTAGTGTACGCTGCAGCCAAAATGGGTATTCCAACAATTATCCATGAACAAAACAGTGTACCAGGTGTTACCAATAAATTTTTAAGCCGATATGTGGATCGGATCGCTCTTTCATTTAAAGATGCGGCTTCCTTTTTTCCTGAAAACAAAGCAGTTCTTGTAGGTAATCCTCGAGCACAAGAAGTAGCAAATACTAAAAAATCAGATATTTTGAAAACATTTGGTTTGGATCCAGAAAAGAAAACAGTCTTGATTTTTGGCGGTAGTCAAGGAGCACTTAAAATCAATCAAGCAGTATCAGTTTTTTTAAGTGAATATATTCCTTCTTCTTACCAAGTTTTGTATGCTTCAGGAGATAGATATTATGAAGAGATCCTAAATAAAATAAATCCTGAAATACAAAATATTAGTGTCCAGCCTTATATCAAAAATATGGCAGAGGTCATGGCTTCCAGTGATCTGCTGGTGGGGCGTGCTGGTGCAACTTCGATCGCAGAATTCACAGCTCTGGGGTTACCGGCAGTGTTGGTTCCCAGCCCATATGTTACGAATGATCATCAGACTAAAAATGCAATGAGTCTTGTTCACGCAGGAGCAGCAAAAATGATTGCAGATAATGAACTAACAGGTGAATCACTAAGTCAGACAATCAACGAAATCATGGGTGATGAAGAATTGCAAAAGCAAATGTGCCGAGCTTCTAAAGAACAAGGAATCCCTGATGCTTCAAAACGTCTTTATGACTTAGTAAAACAAATAATCAAAAAATAAAGGCGGTGGTCTTAGTGAGTAAGAAAAAAGAACCAAAAAAATTGTCTCATCCGTCTTCTGATGAAAACAATTTGACTCCTTGGCAAAAGGCTAACCGAAAATATCTGGCAGAACAAGAGATGAAAAACCAAGAGCCAAAAAAAGAAGACATAACATTAGATACACCCCTTTCAGATTCTGAAGAAGAAAAAACGGTTCAAGAGGAACAGCAAGAAGAAAGCCAGTCCGAGAAAAAAATCGAATTTTTTGAAGAGATCAAGCAAAAGAAAAACGGTGGGCCATATAACGGTTCTTTTTTGAACCGGCTGCCCAATTTAAAAAGTCAACGGCACAAAGTACTATTTCGTCGGTTAGCTTTGATCATCACTGTATTGGGTATACCGCTGATTTTTTTGATCTATTATGTTTCTCCTTATAGCAAATTACAAGCAGTTGCAGTATCAGGCAATAAGACAGTCAACAGCCAAGAAATCATCTCTGATACAAAATTGTCATTAGGAGAAAATGTTTGGGGACAGTATTTTCATCGATCTACTTATATCGATCGCCTTAAAAAAGCACAGCCAAGAATCGAAACAGCAAATATACATTTCAAAGGGATGAATGAATTCGATTTGGATGTAACAGAATATAAAGAGATTGCTTTGATCGCAAAAAACAATCAATACTACCCAGTGATTGAAAATGGAACAGTATTAGATGAAAAAGTAGCAAATCCTACAAAAAATCTCCCTATCTTGGAAGAGTTCAAAGACTCTGCAAAAATCAAAGAATTAACAAAGCAATACAATCAGTTATCATCAGAATTACAAAAAGCAATTTCTGAAATCAAGTACACGCCAAGAGCAAGCAATAAAAATCTGATCCAATTGAATATGAATGACGGCAATCAAGTTATTGTAAATATCAATAATCTTGCGAACCAAATGAAATATTATTCGCAAGTAGCCAAAGATATGGATGAAAAAGGTGTGATCGACATGGAAGTTGGTATCTTCTCGCATCCTTACGGTAGCACTCAAGAAACGGAAGAATCGGGCCAATCGGAAGAAACAACTGAAAGTGAAGAAAATGCGGATCAAACAAACGAATCAAGTGAAGAGGCAGAAACGCAAGCAGCACAAACACCTGGATCGTCTAACACAAACGGATCATCTGATTCAAATGATTCAAGTGAAACAAGTCAAATAGAAGATAATCCAAGTACAACTCCGTCAAGTTTAAATGAAAATTGATAAAACAACTTTAAAAAGTAAGAATGTACTTTCTAAAAACCAGTAATTTATGGTAGAATTGGAAGCAGTGAATATATCTATTAATAAGTATATTTTAAAACGGACGCTAGTTGTTCGCTTGTATATGGAATAGTAAGTAGGAGGGAATCCCATTCATGGCAAAAACAGGAATGTATGTAGGCCTTGATATTGGAACGACATCTGTTAAAGTTGTCGTGGCTGAATATATCGACAGCCAAATGAATATTATTGGAGTAGGAAACGCAAAATCAGAAGGGATTAACCGAGGCATTATCGTTGATATCGATAAAACGGTCCAAGCGATACAACGAGCAGTACGACAAGCAGAAGAAAAAGCAGGTATCCAGATCAAAGGCGTAAGTGTCGGTTTGCCAGCAAACATGCTTGAAGTAGAAAATTGCCAGGGAATGATTGCAGTTAACGGAGATTCAAAGGAAATCACCGATGAAGATGTCAGAAATGTGGCTTCAGCTGCCCTTGTTCGTTCAATACCTCCTGAACGTCAAATCGTGTCAATATTGCCACAAGATTTTACTGTCGATGGGTTCGAGGGAATCAAAGATCCTCGTGGAATGATCGGCGTAAGATTAGAAATGTACGGTCTGTTGTTTACAGGACCTAAAACGATCATCCATAACATACGTAAATGCGTGGAAAATGCCGGATTAATCGTCAACGAAATGGTGATTACTCCTTTAGCGCTGACTGAATCAATTCTTTCTGACGGAGAAAAAGATTTTGGTACGATCGTCATTGATATGGGTGGCGGCCAAACAACAACGGCTGTTATGCATGATAAGCAATTGAAGTTTACCAATCTTGACCAAGAAGGTGGCGAATTTGTCACTAAAGATATCTCTATTGTATTAAATACGTCATTTAACAATGCAGAAGCGTTGAAAATAAACTACGGTGATGCATACCCAGAACGGACATCACCAGATGAAGAATTTCCAGTAGATGTGATTGGTCAGTCAGAACCAGTGAAAGTCGATGAACGCTACTTGTCAGAAATTATTTCAGCTCGAATGGAACAGATTTTCAACAAAGCAAAAGATGCATTGGACCAAATCGAAGCATTAGAGTTGCCAGGTGGCGTCGTATTGACAGGCGGAGCTGCTAGTCTTCCTGGTGTTGTGGACTTGGCACAAGAAATCTTCGGCGTAAATGTAAAATTGTATGTTCCAAATCACATGGGGCTGAGAAACCCGGTATTTACAAATGTAATAAGTATCGTGGATTATTCAGCAAACTTGAGTGAAGTGTATCAATTGGCAAAAATTGCTGTTACGGGTGAAACCTCAGCAGCTCGTCAAATGGTAGTTGAACAAGAAACAACAAACACATATGAGAGCTATGAAGCACCTGAAGAAACAATCTACGATGAGCCGGAACCAAAAGAGTCCGGAGAAAATGTAAAAAATAAAATCAAGGGTTTCTTTACAAATATTTTTGATTAATTCATCCTGGGAGGAATAAGATATGGAATTCTCAATTGATAATAATATCAATGACGGCGCAGTAATCAAAGTCATCGGAGTCGGTGGTGGCGGTGGAAATGCTGTAAACCGAATGATTGAAGAAAACGTTAAAGGTGTTGAATTCATTACAGCCAACACAGATGTGCAAGCATTAAAAAATTCAAAAGCTGAAACAGTTATCCAATTAGGCCCCAAATATACTCGTGGTTTAGGTGCTGGTTCTCAGCCAGAAGTTGGACAAAAAGCGGCAGAAGAAAGTGAACAATCCTTACGCGAAGCTTTAGACGGTGCAGATATGATTTTCATCACTGCAGGAATGGGTGGAGGAACCGGTACAGGTGCTGCACCAATCGTTGCAGGTATCGCGAAAGAATTGGGCGCATTGACTGTTGGTGTCGTGACACGTCCATTCACTTTTGAAGGACCGAAACGTGGCCGTTTTGCTGCAGAAGGTATCGCTCGTTTGAAAGAAAATGTGGATACATTATTAATTATCTCAAATAACCGTTTATTAGAAGTTGTAGATAAAAAGACACCGATGCTTGAAGCTTTCCGTGAAGCAGATAATGTTTTACGACAAGGTGTACAAGGTATCTCTGATTTGATCACAGCGCCAGGTTACGTTAACCTTGACTTTGCTGACGTGAAAACAGTGATGGAAAACCAAGGTACAGCATTGATGGGGATCGGTGTGGCTAGTGGAGAAGATCGCGTAGTAGAAGCAACGAAAAAAGCAATCTCCTCTCCATTGCTTGAAACATCTATTGATGGAGCTGAACAAGTACTTCTTAACATCACAGGCGGTTTGGATATGACATTGTTCGAAGCACAAGATGCTTCAGATATCGTAGCAAATGCAGCAACTGGCGATGTAAATATCATTCTAGGTACATCTATCAATGAAGAAATGGGCGATGAAATCCGTGTGACGGTCATCGCAACAGGTATCGATGAATCAAAAAAGGAACGCAAGTCTAGCCGACCAGCTAGACAAGCACAAATGCAATCACCTGCTCAAAAGACTGTATTAGATATGGATCAAGCTAAACCAACTTCTTCAGAAGAAGAAAACAGTTTTGGCGATTGGGATATCAGACGTGAACAAAATGTTCGTCCTAGAGTTGATGATTCCAATTTTGACAATATCGAAAAAAAAGAATTTGATACATTCAACCGCGAAGAAACAAAATCTCATGGCGATGATGAATTAAATACGCCACCGTTTTTCCGTCGTAAAAAATAAAGGAGAGGAAGAGCACATGATTGCTGACAACTTGCAGAAAATCAAGCAAGAAATTCAGGATTCGTGTGCTCTTGTTCATCGTGATCCGAAAGAAGTTACATTAGTAGCTGTAACAAAATCTGTTGAATCCGCTCAAGCTGAAGAATTGGTTAGAGCTGGCGTTATGAATTGTGCAGAAAACCGAGTAGATAAACTATTACAAAAGAAACAAGATTTATTTGATTTTCCTGAAATAAAGTGGCATTTAATTGGTAATTTACAGCGCAGAAAGGTAAAATTGATTGTAAATGAAATTGATTACTTTCATGCGTTGGACAGTTTAAGATTAGCAGAAGAAATCCAGAAGCGGTTAGAGAAAGAATTATCCTGTTTTATTGAAGTAAATGTTTCTGGTGAGGAATCGAAACATGGAATTTCACCAGATGAGCTTTTACCGTTTGTGGAATCTTTAGCTGCCTGCACAAAAATCAAGGTTGTTGGGTTAATGACTATGGCGCCTAAAGAAGCTTCTGATGAGCAAATCCATAAAGTGTTTGGTACGCTGAAAGAATTGCGTGATCTTGTTCAAGCAAAAGGTTATGCCCATGCACCATGTAGTGAATTAAGTATGGGGATGAGTCAAGACTTTCAAATTGCGATTGAAGAAGGTGCAACATTTATCCGTGTAGGAACAGCGCTATTCAAAGACGAATAAAGGAGGAACAAAAATGCCGCTTTTAAACAGAGGAGCAATTGCTAATTTTTTCGGATTAGCTGATGAGGAAGAGTACGAATACCAAGATTATCCTGAAACAACAAAAAAGGCTGTACAGCCAACTAAAAAAAATACAACACAGAATCAATCAACTCATTCTGTATCTGCTGCGAATACTCATGAAAAACAAAAAACGGCGACTTCACGTCCTGTAACGCATGAAAGTATTCAGCCGGCTGAAAAGAAAAAAGTAATTGAACTACATCAATCACCTACAAAAACTGTAGCGAAAGAAAGAACAGCTTCAAGAACCTCTACACAACCTAAAGCAAATCTTGCTGGAAAAATCACTGTAATGGAACCAAGAGCTTATTCTGAAGCTATGGCGATTGCTAAACGAATCATTGCTGGAGAAGCAACCTTAGTGAATTTTCATTTAGTAGAAGAAAAACAAGCGAGAAGAATCGTTGATTTTCTAACAGGAACAGTTTATGCACTAGATGGAGATATCAAACGTGTTGGAGATGAGATTTTTCTTTGTACACCGACTGGGATGGAGATTGACAGTTCAACCGCTCAATCTTTTGCAGATGCGAATTTGTTTGATCTGTAAGAGGAGGAACTACGATTTATACTATTGCACTATTACTTCATTTACTTCAACGGGCAGCCTATTTCTATAGCATTATCTTGATGGTATATGCATTGCTCTCTTGGTTTCCAGGCGGATATCAATCAGGGCTAGGACGATTATTAGCTAAGATCTGCGAACCATATATCAGTTTGTTCGATCGTCTGCCTTTGAGGATTGGACCCTTGGATTTCACAATTTTAGGGGCAATCCTGATCTTGAACTTAGCCGTACAAGGTTTAGCACAGATCGTTATATGGATAACTGTCCATTTAGTTTATTGATTGAAGCAACAAAATCTTTATTCTCAGAATAGATAGGAGGGGAAAATTTTGGATGCAAATGTATACCAGCACTTTCGGGCAGATGAACGTACATTTATCGATTCGGTAGGCGATTGGATTGAACAAGTTCAAGGACAATATGCACCCTATCTGACCGAATTTCTTGACCCAAGACAATCCTATATTTTAGAAACACTGATTCGACAAAGCAGTGATTTGCGTTTCATGTTTTATGGCGGATATAAACAGGCAGAAAGAAAAAGATGTTTGATTTTCCCCGATTATTACGAACCTGTAGAGGAAGATTTTGAGACAGCATTGTATGAAATTCATTATCCTAGCAAATTTGCCAGCCTAAGTCATGGGAAAATCCTTGGAACTTTAGTGGGAACGGGGATCAAACGCTCTTACTTTGGCGATATCATCTCGGACGGTGATCGCTGGCAAGTATTTATTGCAAATGAGGTGGATCATTTTGTTGCTGCACAAGTAACAAAGATTGGAAAGGTTGCTGTACGCTTGGAACCAATCAAATACACAGAAATGATTATGCCGAAAGATAGCTGGACACAAGAAAGAGGAACAGTTAGTTCCATGCGACTAGACAGTGTGATCTCTGAGATTTATAATATTTCCAGACAGCGGTCCAAGCAGCTGATCGAAGCTGGTAAAGTAAAAGTGAACTGGACAGAAAATACAAGACCTGATTTTGTACTTGAACTATTAGATATTATTTCAGTCAGAGGTTATGGCAGAGTCCAGATCCAAGAACTTGAGGGGAAGACGAAAAAAGAAAAGTACAGGGTACTGTTCGGTGTATTACGTAAATAAAATAAAAAGGTGGTTTACTCATGGCTTTAACTCCATTAGATATCCAAAATAAGACATTCCCGACAAAAATGCGGGGATATAATCAAGACGAAGTAGATGATTTCTTAGATTTAGTTGTTCGTGACTATGAGGAATTGACTCAAAGAAATCGAGAATTAGAAAAAGCAGTCAAACATTCTGAAGAAAAACTTGAGTACTTCAATGAATTAAAAGATGCTTTGAACCAATCAATCATCGTAGCTCAAGATACGGCTGATAAAGTAAAAACAAGTGCAAGCAAGGAATCCGAAGTGATCGTTACTTCTGCACAAAACAAAGCAGATGAGTTAGTTGCGAACGCTGAAAAACGTGCACATCAATTAACAACTGATGCAGAAGAAAAAGCAAGAAAAATCTTGACAGATGCAACAGAAAAAGCAAGACAGCTTGCGACAGAAACTGAAGATCTTAAGAAAAAAACACGAGTATTCCATCAACGTATCAGCTTGATGCTTGAGTCTCAATTAGAACAAGTGAAAAGTCCGGAATGGGATGAAATTTTACAACCATTCTCCAGCTACGTGACTGACAGCCATGAAGTGATCAAAGAAGTTTTAGCAAAACAGCTTGACAATGAAAATGATACTGATGTAAACTCAGACACAGGAGTCATAGAAGCACCTATGACGGCATTTGATACACAGGCTATTGATATCTCGATCGTGCCTGGTGAAAATGAAAACGAGTAGAACAGAAAAGCACTTTGTTATTCTTAAAGCGAGCCGATGAGAGTGGAAGTTCGGTAAGACACTGCATGGTGAAAGATCCTCTACTTGAGACCTGCTTTTCCGAAATTAGAGTAAGAAGCAGCGGCTGACCTCGTTATTGGTCACAGAGAGTTTGCACTAGATAGATGCAACTAAATTTGGGTGGTACCACGGCATGTTCGTCCCTTGCGGCTGAACATGCTTTTTTGTGTCCGGAAAACAAATAAAGGAGTGTATGGTTGAATGAAAATGAAAGAAACCTTGCAATTAGGAAAAACAAAATTCCCTATGCGTGGTAATTTGCCAAACCGAGAAGGCGAGTGGCAAAAAGAATGGGAAGAAAATCGAATCTACCAAAAAAGACAAGAGTTGAACGAAGGAAAACCTAGCTTTGTTCTTCATGATGGACCTCCATATGCCAATGGTAATATCCATTTAGGACATTCATTGAATAAAATCAGTAAAGACATTATCATTCGTTCAAAATCAATGTCTGGCTATCGTGCACCATATGTTCCAGGATGGGATACACATGGATTGCCGATTGAACAAGTATTGGCTAATAAAGGCGTGAAACGTAAAGAAATGTCCATGGCAGAATACTTGGAAAAATGTCGTGAATATGCACTTTCCCAAGTAGATAAGCAACGAGCAGATTTCAAACGCCTAGGAGTTGCAGGAGATTGGGAACATCCTTATGTTACATTAGATCCTTCTTATGAAGCTGCACAAGTACGCGTATTTGGTAAAATGGCTGAAAAAGGCTATATTTACAAAGGATTGAAACCAATTTACTGGTCTCCGTCAAGTGAGTCTTCTTTAGCGGAAGCTGAAATTGAATATAAAGATGTAAAATCTCCATCTATTTTTGTAGCTTTCAATGTCAAAGACGGCAAAGATATTCTTGATGAAGATACAGCTTTTGTCATTTGGACGACAACACCATGGACATTGCCAGCAAACCAAGGTATTGCTGTAAATCCAAAATTTACGTATGTATTGGTGGAAGCCGATGGCCGTAAGTTTGTCGTAGCGAAAGATTTGCTAGAAACAGTCCAATCAGAAATCGGTTGGGAAAATGTAACAGTTCTAAAAGAATTTGCTGGACAAGAAATGGAATATATGACTGCAAGTCATCCATTCTATGAACGTGAATCACTTGTGATTTTAGGCGATCATGTTACTTTAGACGCTGGTACTGGATTAGTCCATACTGCTCCAGGACATGGGGAAGATGACTATATCGCTGGTAGCAAATATAAACTATCTGTAGTGTCACCTGTAGACTCAAAAGGATTGTTTACAGAAGAAGCACCTGGATTTGAAGGAATCTTTTATGACAAAGCAAATCCTATGATCACTGATCTATTAAAAGAAAAAGGAGCTTTGCTGAAGCTAGATTTCTTTACTCATAGTTATCCTCACGATTGGCGGACGAAAAAGCCTGTGATCTATCGGGCAACTCCACAATGGTTTGCATCTATCGATAAATTCCGTCAGAATATTTTGGATGAAGTAGAAAAAGTAGAGTGGGTTATCCCATGGGGTAAAACACGTTTGTATAATATGATCCGTGACCGCGGCGATTGGGTAATTTCCCGTCAGCGTGCATGGGGAGTACCACTTCCGATTTTCTATGCTGAAAATGGAGAAGCAATCATCACACCAGAAACAATCGAACATGTGGCAAAATTATTTGCTGAACATGGATCAATTATCTGGTTTGAAAAAGAAGCGAAAGAACTTCTTCCTGAAGGATTTACCCACCCAGGTTCTCCTAATGGCGAATTTACAAAAGAAAAAGATATCATGGATGTCTGGTTTGATTCTGGTTCTTCTCATGAAGCTGTTTTACGTCAGCGACCAGAATTATCATTCCCAGCAGATATGTATTTAGAAGGATCAGACCAATATCGTGGCTGGTTCAACTCAAGTATCACGACTAGTGTGGCTATCAATGGTGTAGCACCATACAAATCAGTTATTTCTCAAGGATTTGCTTTAGATGGTGAAGGCCGTAAGATGAGTAAATCTTTAGGAAACATCATTGCACCAGAAAAAGTGATCAAACAATTTGGTGCAGATATCCTTCGCTTATGGGTATCTAGTGTAGATTATGAAGCAGATGTTCGTGTTTCTATGGATATCTTAAGTCAAGTGGCAGAAGTATATCGTAAAATCAGAAATACGATGCGTTTCTTATTAGCGAATACAGAAGATTTCGATCCTAAAAAAGATACTGTTTCGTACAATGATTTACGTTCTGTAGACAAATATATGACCGTTCGATTGAACCAAGTAATCAAAGAAATCCGAGAAGAAGGGTACGACAAATATAACTTCATGCATATTTACCGTACAGTTATGAACTTCTTGACGGTTGATCTATCGTCATTCTACCTGGATTTTGCTAAAGATGTAGTTTATATTGAAGCAGAAGATGATTATCAACGTCGTTGCATGCAAACTGTTTTCTATCAAACAGCTGTAGCTTTGACAAAATTATTGACTCCTATCATTCCGCATACAGCAGAAGAAATCTGGTCATTCCTGAAAGAAGAAGAGGAGTACGTTCAGTTAAGCGAGTTTCCTGGTTATGAAGAGTTTGCAAACCAAGAAGAATTGATGGATACCTGGACTGCTTTCATGGACTTCCGTGATAATGTCTTAAAAGCATTGGAAGAAGCAAGAAACAGCAAATTGATTGGTAAATCTTTGGAAGCAAAACTAACTGTTTATCCAAAACAACAAGTTCGTGAAATGTTAAAAGCTTTGGATGCAGATATTGCACAATTATTGATCGTTTCACCAGACTACTTTGAAGTTATGGCAGCAGATGAACAAGTGCCAGATAACGCTATGGTATTTGATGATGTTGCTATTACAGTGGAAAAAGCAGACGGGGAAACTTGCGATCGCTGTCGCCAAGTTCGTAAAGATGTAGGAGTAGATGAAAAACTTCCTCATCTATGCGGTCGTTGTGCAAAAATCGTTGAAGACTTCTATCCTGAAGCTGTAGCTGAAGGATTCGAAGAAAAGTAAAAGGGAAAAGGGGGTGTGACATGTTCTTTGTCACACCCCCTTTTGTTATCAATCGTTTAATTTTCCACGTTCACGATACCAGTTATCTGGTTGCCAGATCCATTCGAATCCGTCTTTTTCAAGTAGTTCGAAAGCTGCTTTAGGTCCCATTGATCCAGCTTTGTAGTTGGGAAAATCCGGTTGTGTTTGGTCCCAAGCTTTTCGAATGACATCCACGATATGCCAAGATTGAGCGACTTCTTCCCAATGAGAGAAGTTCGTTCCATCACCATTCAACGCATCTAATAGTAATTTTTCGTAAGCTTCTGGGCTATTTTCAACCATTTCTGCACTATTTCTAAATTCCAATTTGATTGGTTCCGTTTCAAATCCTTGCCCTACTTCTTTCCCATTCAAGGATAAAGAAAATCCTTCAGTTGGCTGAATATAGATCGTTAGAACATTAGGTGGAAGTGTCGTATCGTCACATGGTTCATCGACAGATGTTTTGAATACATTAACAGGAACTTGTTTGAATACGATGTTGATCCGAGTCCCTTTTTCAGTCAAACGTTTGCCTGTACGTACATAGAAAGGAACACCTGACCAACGGAAGTTATCGATAGTGAATTTGCCTGCGACGAATGTTTCAGTCTCTGATTGAGCATCCACTTTGTCTTCTTCGCGATAGCCCTTGAATTGTACACCATCCAATTCACCTTGAGCATATTGCCCGCGAACGAAGTTTTCTAACACTTCTTCTTCGTTATAAATGCGGATAGCTTTCAATGCTTTGATCTTTTCTGTACGGATTTCTTTTTCGGAAAATGCTACTGGCGGTTCCATTGCAAGTAATGCTACAACCTGTAAAATATGATTTTGCACCATGTCTTTAAGTGCGCCACTATGATCGTAGTAGCCCCCGCGATCTTCTACACCGAGGTTTTCGCCAAAAGTAATTTGGATATTGTCGATATAGCGATTGTTCCATTGAGCCTCAAAAATATTATTGGCAAAACGGATAGCTGAGATATTTTGGATCATTTCTTTTCCTAAATAATGATCAATCCTAAAAATATCTTGTTCTGGGAATACTTCTCTGATTTGCTGGTTCAATTCAAAAGCAGACTGGTAATCAGAACCGAACGGTTTTTCTATGATCAAACGATTGAAGCCATTTTTTGTCATAATATTTTGTGATTTCAAATGAGAAACGATCGTTCCAAAAAATTGAGGTGCCATAGCCAAATAATAGACACGATTACCGTTTAATTGATAGTGTCCATCTAATCGGTCAGACAATTCTTTTAATGTCTGATAATGCGTTGAATCATTTACATCATGGGATTGATAGTAAAAATGGCTTGCAAAGGTAGTTGCTTCTTCATCTGAAGGATTCAATGCACGGATTGTTTCTTTGACAACTTCACGGTAGTGCTCATCGCTCCAGGGACGGCGAGCGGTTCCGATTACAGCAAAATGCTCGCCTAAATTTCCTTTTCTGTAAAGGCGGAACAAAGACGGGTACAATTTACGCTGGGCTAGGTCACCTGTACCGCCGAATATCGTAAACAATACATTTTTTTCATTAGACATGTGGATACACTCCTTTATATTTTATCGACAAAAATCGTGCTGGCCGCCTTGAAGCTGACGGGGATTTTCTTTCTATCATTTTGGATAGTGATCGGTCCTTCATAAGCTGCGATGTCAACGATCTCATATTCTTCGTTGATATTCAGGTCAATAGTGACTAAGTAATCCAACAATTCTTTTTCATCAAGCACTCGTGCGATACGCACTTTTGTACCGACAGGATAGGACTCCAATGTTTGTCGGCGTTCTTCATGGACAACTTCCTCTTTTTTAGGAATCGATCCTCCATGAGGACAATGTTCAGGATGATTCAAATAGTTTTCTAAATGATCTGCAAGATGTTCCGAAGTCACATGTTCCAATACTTCAGCATCATCATGGACTTCATTCCAGCTATAGTCTAAATGTTCAACTAAAAAAACTTCCCATAAGCGATGTTTGCGAATCAGACTGCTAGCTTTTTGCAGTCCGCTTGCAGTCAATTGTACACCTTGATAAGGGGAATGTTCTACAAGCTCTTCTTTCACAAGTTTAGAAATCATTTCACTGACAGATGCAGCTGAGACATCTAGACTAGATACGATTTGTTTATTGTTGACTTTCGTTGTATCTCCACCTAGTTCTAAAATGATTTTCAAATAATCTTCTCGATTTGGTGTCATATTCGATCATCCTTTCATGGTAAAAAACCATCATTAGTAAGTGTAACAAAAAAAACGTTAATTGACTATTTTCTAAATAAAAAACAAAGGATTTTTAGACGTTTTTACAACAAAAAACGAAAGATGATAGAGAAGACTCATTCTTTCGTTTATAAAGGATATATATATACATTGGGAGGGATCTATTTTTCAGATAACAACTTATATGAAGTGTCTGCAGATTCGTCATAAAGAGTTTGTTCGGGATAAGAAAAGATAAGATAAAAACCATACTGATCACGTACGACTAAACGATATTCATCTATTTCTACCACAGATGTGCCAAGAGACTGACCGTTGATCAAAAACGTGTAATCAGATGTAATCTGTAATTGTTGTTTTTGCTGGCTATCACTAAAGAACCATGTACCTTGATACTTTGAGAGTCCTTCTGACTTTTCCGCTTGTTTTTTCTTTTTCAAGTAAATAAAACTTGAGAGAACGGTAATGAGTGAACCAAGAAAATAGATCATTTTTTTTATCACCAAATCACTCCTTTATGAGAAAATAATCGCATAGACATATTCTTTCTTCTTTATTTCATTGTACCGAATAAAAGCTAAAATTTCTCTAAGACTTTCGACTGGTTTTTTTACTGTTTTTCTACAAATTATGATAGGATACATAGTAGGAAGAAAGGTGACATAATTTGAAGTATCAGCAAGTGGAAATAGCTTTTTTTATTGACCGCCCGAATCGGTTTATAGCACATTGTATGAAAAAAGACGGAGAAATAATTATTGCGCATGTCAAAAATACAGGTAGAGGAAAAGAGGTCCTGATACCAGGCGCTGAAGTGGCTATTGTATTTGCTCCTGGACCTAAACGGAAAACCGCCTATGATCTGATTGCTGTAAAAAAGAAGGGTGACTGGTTTAATATCGATAGTCAATTGCCTAATCGGCTGGCAATTGATGGTATTTTAGACGGCACGATCCTTTTACCAGGATTAACTGGTCCATTTACGGTATACAAGCGTGAAGTAACTTATCTTCACTCCAAATTTGATATTTATTTAGAGACGGTGGTCGGACAAAAAGCATTTGTTGAAGTCAAAGGTATGACACTTGAAAATAAAGCGATTGGTGCTTTTCCTGATGCGCCCACACTCAGAGGATTGAAACATATAGGAGAATTAACGTATGCCGCACAAGATGGTTATGCCGCTTATGTCTTGTTTATTGCTCAATTCGAACATCTTCATCTGGCAACGATCCATGAAGAAATGCAACCAGCACTAGCTGATATGGTTCGACATGCGCAGCAAAGCGGAGTTCAAATCCTCGCCTATAATTGTCAAGTATCGGCAGATGAGGTAACTGTCAAGCAGGCCATTCCATTTGATGTAGATATCCCTTTTGAAGATCCTATACAATAGAAAGAAGGTAAAATAATGATCAACTTAGGTATTATCGGAACAAATTGGATTACTCATCAATTTGTCCAAGCAGCTTTAAGCACAAAAAAATATGAATTGACAGCGGTATATTCTAGACATTTGGAAAAAGCACAGGAATTTGGTTCTCATTATGAAGGGGATATCGAATTCGCAACAGATTTGAAGACTTTTTTCAATATTACTCATATGGACACCATTTATATTGCTTCTCCGAATAGTCTTCACTTTAGTCAAGCTAAGCAAGCAATTTTGGCAGGAAAAAATGTGATAGTTGAAAAGCCAGCTTTTTCGACGCCAAAAGAAATGGATGAAATCATCCATTTGGCAAATGAACACAATGTGTATTTTTTTGAAGCAGCAAGAAATATCCATGAATCAGGTTTTAAAAAGATTGCCGATTACTTACCATTAAAAGACGAGATAATCGGTGCAAATTTCAGCTATATGAAATATTCTTCGCGCTATGACCAAGTATTAGATGGAGAAGAACCGAATATCTTCTCGACTCATTTCTCAGGTGGTGCATTGATGGATTTAGGTGTTTACCTTGTATATGCAGCTGTTGCTTGGTTTGGAATGCCAAAAGAAGTCCATTATTTCCCAAGAAAGATTTCTACTGGTGTAGATGGTCTTGGATGGGGGATCTTACGTTATGAGAATTTTGATGTATCGATCCAGCCAGGTAAAATCGGTGATTCTTATTTACCGTCAGAGATTTATTTTGACTCAGGAACGCTAGTGATGAATGGAGTCAATGCAATTGAACAAGCACAATTTCATGATCGCGCGCATAAAGAAATCATTGATTTGGCGGTAACAGCTGCAGAAAATCCAATGACAGATGAAGCAGAGGATTTTGCCAATGTCATGGCTCATCCGAAAGATCCAGCTTGGGGATTGTTGTATGAAGAGTGGATCGAGCTAGCTAGAAATGTGAACCAAGTGATTTATGATTTAAGAAAAAATGGCGGCATCAAATTCGATGCAGATAATGAGGAAGATTTTTAATGAACGAATTTGTACAAGTATTTCCCGAAAATTGGCAGAAAAAATATGAGGATAAAGGGTTTATCTCACCTTCTCTTATTCAACGAGCAGTTTTTCAGCCACTAAGTAATAAACAAAGTATAGTAGCGGTTTCTCCTACAGGTTCAGGTAAAACACTGGCTTATCTTTGGCCTCTACTACTAAACGTGGAACCAGGTGAAGCAAGTGCGTTGGTCATTTTTGCTTCTTCTCAAGAACTAGCTATTCAAGTAGCAGATGTTGCACGTGAATGGGGAAAAGACAAAGAGTTGAAAGTCCAATCTTTGGTGGGCGGAGCCAACGTCAAACGTCAGATTGAGGGTTTGAAGAAAAAACCAGAAATCTTGATTGGTACACCAGGAAGAATATTGGAATTGATGAAAGCAAAAAAAATAAAAGCACATCAAGTGAAAACAATGGTATTTGATGAAGCAGACCAGCTATTTGACGCTGGGAACAGCCAAATCATTGATCAAATTCTTCATCAAGCTCCAACAGAGTATCAGCTAGCCTTTTTTTCAGCGACAGCAGATCGTTCCCTTGAAAGCATTGAAAAAATCACTGGGAAAACGTTTGAGACAATTGACGTGACAGCAGAGGACGATTCTCGAAAAGGACTGAGACATTACTTTTTACGTGTACCGATACGAAAGAAAGATGACTATTTGAGACGTCTCACGCATATAGAAGATTTTCATGGTCTGATTTTCTTTAATCAACTGACTGAATTAGGCGTGATGGAAGAAAAATTGCTGTATAGAGGTGTACCGGTAGGAAGTCTGGCCTCTGATCAGAACAAGCTACTCCGAAAAGCAGCGCTAGAACAATTCAAAAAGAAAATGGTCAGAGCACTTTTGACCACAGATGTGGCGGCTAGAGGTTTAGATATTACAGGTCTTCCTTATGTAGTGAATGCAGAAGTTCCGTTAAGTGAAGAAGCTTATTTGCATCGTTCGGGAAGAACTGGTCGAATGGGTAATGAAGGAATAGTAATTACACTCGTACAAGATAATAATCTAAGAGATTTAAAACGGCTTTTACGTCCATCAAATATAACACTTGAAGAGATTTTTTTATACGGAGGTAAGCTGCAAACTGAGCAGCCAACCAAAGAAGATGCAGCTCCTGCAGTAAATAAAAAGTATGCGAAAACTTTTTCTGGAAAGGAGCAGAACCCAGAATATAACAAAGAAAAAATAAGAAAAAAAGTTAAAAATAAATCAAAAAAAGAGAGAAATAAAGGAGCAAGGCGCAAATAAGCGCCTTTTTATGCTATGATTATGAAAACGGGAACAAAATTGGTTGCCAGAGGAGGGGTTATGTGAAAGAACGTCAAGAAGAGATCTTGCAGCTATTGACAGAAAACCAACAAGGATTGACAGCAAGTGATGTAGCTGAGCGCTTAACTATCGATCGAAGCAATGCAAGCCGATATTTAAGTGAACTATACAAGGCCCATCATATTGTAAAAACCGCTGGCCGACCAGTCGTTTACTCTTTGCCAACGGAAAAGTCAAAATCTGATGAAGTGCATGTCGACTCTTCTACGCAAGTGACTTTTGAAACACTCGTTGGAGAAAATGATTCTTTAAAAGTCAGCATACAGCAGGCAAAAGCTGCGATTCTTTATCCACCGCGGGGGCTGCATACGATTATTTTTGGAGAAACTGGTACAGGAAAGTCGATGTTTGCTGAATGTATGTATCATTTTGCAATCGATTCAGAGATGCTTTCTGCAGATGCGCCATTTGTTTCTTTCAATTGTGCGGATTATGCTCAAAATCCGCAACTGCTCTTTGGACACATCTTTGGGATCAAAAAAGGGGCTTACACAGGAGCAGCTCAAGATAGTCCCGGTCTAATAGCCAAAGCAGACGGCGGTATATTGTTTTTAGATGAGATCCACCGTTTACCGCCGGAAGGGCAGGAAATGCTGTTTACTTTCATTGATAAAGGTATTTACCGTCCGCTTGGAGAAAGTGCACAAGTACATGAAGCATCTGTTCAGATCATTGGGGCGACGACTGAATCTTCAGAAAGCTTCTTATCTACGTTCAATCGACGGATTCCTATGGCAATCACCTTGCCGAATCTTGCTTCACGTTCACTGGATGAGCGTTATGAAATCATCTCTCTTTTTATCAAACAAGAAGCGAATCGTTTGAATCAACGCATCGATATCGAAAAAGAAGCGATTCTTGCCTTCATGCTTTATGATGCGGAAGGAAATATCGGTCAAGTGAAACGAGACTTGAAACTAGTCTGTGCAAAATCTTTTTTACATTACCGTACTCATCATGAGAAAAAGCTAATCATTCGAAAAGAAGAACTTTCCCTTCAAGTACAAAAAGGATTACTGAAAATCAAGGAAATACCGGAACGTCTCGACCGATTCATGGACAGCAAAAGTCAGTATTTGACATTTGAACCAGGATTTGCTGATGTTGTCTGGTCACAAGATCCAGAACGAAACATGCAGGTCTATAACGATATTGAGGAAAAAGTCACTTCTCTTTCCGAAACCGGTGTGGAGAACATTGATCTAGAGACCCTCATTTCAAAAGATGTGGATGCTTATTTCCAGACATATGTCAAAGAATTGACTAAAAGTTCGATTCCCAAAGATCTTTTGCCAGATGAAATCTGGCGGTTAACCAATCAATTGTATGATGTGGCTGAAAAACGGTTAGACCGTATTTATAATGAAAAAGCTCGTTTTGCTTTTGCTTTGCATCTGCAAAGTACATTGGATCGTGTGAGAGAAGGTCATATGATCGTCCACCCAGATTTGAATAACGTACGGAAAAATTTTAAGAAGGAATTTCAAGTAGCAATCGATCTTTCGACGATCATTGAAGAAGAAGAACAAGTTGAGATTCCTTTTGATGAAATCGGCTTTATTAGTATGTTTCTTTCTATCAATCTAGGAGAAAGTGAGCCTGTTAAAGAAAACAAAGTAGATGTTCTCGTATTGATGCACGGCAGACAGACTGCTTCAAGCATGTTGGAGATGGCACAAGAACTATTAGGAACAAAAGTAGGGAAAGCTTTTAATATGCCACTGGTTATGGAAGTTCAAACAATGTATGAAGAAGTGTTACAATATGTCAAAAACTATCAAGGGCATTTGACGAATGGCCTACTCTTGTTAACAGATATGGGATCATTAAACACCTTCAGTGATTTGATTTATGAAGAGACTGGCATTCGGACGAAAGCTATCACGATGACAAGTACCATGATTGTGATAGAAGCGATACGGATGGCAAGTGTTGGAAGAAGCTTAGAAGACATTTATCAAAATATCCAGCTTTCCTTTGAATCGATCGTACGTGATCAGTTCAAAGCGGAAAAGTCTGAAACTTTACAGCGTAAAAAAGCCGTAATCGTGACATGCTTTACTGGTGAAGGAGTAGCTGCCAAATTATATCAGCGTATTATGCCAGTGATTAATCAAAATAAGGTAGAACTGATCCAGATGCAGTTTTTAGAACGTGAATCATTCAAAAAACACATCGATGCCTTATTGGAAGAATATGAGATCAAAGCAATTGCGGGAACAGTTGATGTTGATTATCAAAATATCCCATTTTTTTCAGCCTATGACGTTTTTGATGATGAAAAACTAAATATTTTAAAGCGTATAGCTGATGATGAGATCCCGACAGCTAAAATTGTCGATTCACTTTCTGGATCATTAAGCGATGTCTTTTCTATTGATGAACTGATCCGTTCATTGCAAAAGACAGTTCAGCAGATCCAGACCGATTTGTCGATTATCGTGGAACCTGGAGTAGATACTGGAATCGTTATCCATTTAGCCTTCATGTTAGACGGATTGATCAAACAAGAAAGCCATCGGCAATTTGAGAAACTGTCTATTTTCTCAAAAATTTATCGTTTGGAAATGGATATCGTTCGGGCAAACTTGATGGCACTAGAACGAAAATATCAGGTAAAAATTCCAGAAGATGATATCGCATTTCTTACACAAATGTTTCTTGAAAATAAAATAAAAAAATGAACACACTAATCATA
Organism: Enterococcus sp. FR204; assembly: GCF_031143325.1. Lineage (NCBI taxonomy): Bacteria > Bacillati > Bacillota > Bacilli > Lactobacillales > Enterococcaceae > Enterococcus > Enterococcus sp. FR204. Next base: position 44,774 of record NZ_JAKZIW010000005.1, read on the forward strand.
CTGTTTACACACTAAACATCTGTGTGCGCACTATAAAAAAGAGCTAAAAAGCATGAAAACGCTATTTCAGCTCTTTTTTTTATTGGCATGCTTCTTGCGTTATATAAAAGTGTAAAAAATAAAAGGAGTGTTAAAAATGGCAAAAAAAACAATCATGTTAGTTTGTTCAGCAGGGATGAGTACGAGTTTATTGGTCACAAAAATGCAAAAAGCAGCAGAAGAAAAAGGGATGGAAGCCGATATTTTTGCGGTCTCTGCCTCAGATGCAGATAATAATTTAGAATCTAAGAATGTCGATGTATTATTATTAGGTCCTCAAGTACGTTTCATGAAAGCTCAATTTGAACAAAAACTTGCGCCTAAAGGTATTCCATTAGATGTCATCAATATGCAAGACTATGGCATGATGAACGGAGAAAAAGTTCTTGCACAAGCAGAAAATCTAATGAAATAAATCAAGTATGCAGTTGGGGGTATAACAACGTGGAAGATCAACAAAATCTAGAAGCCATCATGGGGTTAATCATGTTTGGCGGTAATGCAAAGAGCGATGCAATGGAAGCGATTGCGGCTGCTAAAATCGGTGATTTTGAGTTAGCGGATAGGAAAATCGCTGATGCAGAAGAATCACTTATACAAGCGCATCATGCACAAACAGACATGTTGACACAAGAAGCACAAGGAAATCATATGCAAGTGACATTATTGACTGTTCACAGTCAAGATCACTTAATGACATCTATTGCGTTTACTGATTTAGCAAAAGAAATCATCGAACTTTATCGTCGCGTATACAGCGAATAAATACAACTTCTTTTTTGAACGGAAGAAGAAAAATTTTTGAACGGATTTTTTATTTTGTTATAAGGAGAACTCTCTTTATATAAAAAACTTATAGGAGGAAGTAAAAAATGAACGGACTATCAAGTTGGATGGAGAAATACATCCTGCCGGTTGCCGCAAAAATCGGAGCGCAAAAACATTTAGTTGCTTTGCGTGATGCTTTTATCGGCACACTGCCCGCAACAATGGCGGGATCAGTCGCTGTAATGATCAATGCAATTATTCGTGATTTACCGCAACAGTTTAACAGTACCTATGCTGACAGTTTAGCAGCAGACAAAGGAATCTTTGCCGTATTGAATGTCATCATCGGAATCAATGGTTTTGTCTGGAACGGTACACTAGCAATCGCCGGATTGATCTTTGCCTTTTCTTGGGGGTATAATCTTGCCCGAGCTTATGGAGTAAATGATCTAGCTGGGGGATCGTTGGTTTAGCTACCTTGATTCAAGGTATTTCCTTTGGTCCAGCATTATCAGCAGCATTAGATGTGAATGTTCCTTCAAATGTCGCAGATGCAATTAATAGTTCTGAGATTGGTGCAACGATTGCAGATGGCACACTGTCAGTTGGATTATGGGGTTGGCTAAAACTAGATCATTTGAATGGAAACGCTTATTTTACAGTTATGATCATGGGAGCTATTTCAGTCATTATTTTTTGTGAATTGATGCTTGCCAACATTACGATCAAAATGCCTGATTCAGTACCACCAGCAGTATCTAAAGCATTTGCAGCCATTTTACCAGCGACGATCGCTTTATACGTCATTGCTATTATCAATTATATCGTAGGTCGTGTAGCTGATGGGCAACTGATCATTGATTTGGTGCAAAAATATATTGCAGAACCATTCCTAGGATTATCTCAAGGGTTGGGAGCAGTATTGATCGTCACAGTATTTGTTCAAGTATTCTGGTTCTTTGGTATTCATGGACCAAATGTATTGGCACCAGTGCTAGAGGGAATTTGGGGACAAGCACAACTAATCAATATTGATATTTTCCAAAAAGGTTATAACGGAAAAACTGGTACACCAGCCGTGTTAGATGCAATCGAAGATGGAAAAGCTTATATGTGGGTCCGCGGATCGTTCGATGCTTTTGCATGGTTTGGCGGATCAGGCGGAACGATCGTCTTACTGATAGCTATCTTGATTTTCTCTAAACGTGCAGATTATCTAACAGTAGCTAAATTATCCATTGGGCCTGGTATCTTCAATATCAACGAACCAGTGATGTTTGGTCTGCCAATCGTATTGAATGCAATCATGTTTATCCCATTCTTGATTGCTCCAGTAGTAGCAACAGCAATTGGATGGACAGCTACTTATCTTGGCCTAGTCGCTCCGGTATCGCAGCAAGTCACATGGGTAGTACCGCCGTTCTTATTGTCATTCTTAGCAACAGGTGCGGATTGGCGGGCACCGATCGTAACATTAGTATGTATGGTCGTGACTTTCTTGATTTGGGCACCATTTGTCATCTCTGCAAACAAAATGGACCCTGCCGCAGGAGAACAACAATAAGATGAACGTGAGGAGCGGAACGCTTTAAGTTTCGTTCCTCATAATGAATTTTAGAGGAGGAACTGAAATGATTACAATTGCCAGTGCAATGCAACAAGATGAAATCAAAGAATTGTTAGAAGGATACAATGAAGAAGGAATGACTTTTACATTTAAAGAAAAACAAGGAATCAAGCTGTTCTTTGAAACAAGTGCAGAAGATCCGGAAGTTGCGGCTAAAAAAGCAAAGGAACTGATCAAAGCACAGCCTTGGGGAACAGTCCTTTATTTTCAATCAACAGCTGTTTAGAAAATGGTTTAAAAAGATAGGATGGTTGAGATGATAAAAAACGGTTTATTTTTATGTAGTATTGGTTCTTTGATCGTGTTGTATAGTTTGAATCCACATTCGCAAAGGTATGATTTGTATAGTATGGTCACAGGTCTTTTTCTAACAGGATTAGGAATCTATTTCTTCATGAAGGGAAAAAAAAGAGAAGAAGCAAAGGAGAAAAATAACTAATGGAAATCACGAAAAAATTAAATATTCCAGCATCGTTTTTTTACGATAAAGTTATGGACTCTGTCCTTTTCGATGTACGTAAAGCGACCGGCAAATCAGTAACTAGAAAACAGCTGAAAAATTTGGAGTACGTCAAACAATTCTCGCAAAATAACCGGGCTCGCATAAAAATCGAAGAAGTCATTGAAAACCAGTCTTATAAGTTTCGTACATCGACAACGAAGAATGAATTCGTCGTTCATTATCAAATCAAACCAGCAGACGATTCGACCTGTGAGGTTCATTACACAGAAAAAATGGAGTCTTATGGCATGCTTCAAAAGTTGAATGATATGCTTTTAGGAACGATCTTGATGTACTTTAAGCGGAGACGTTTCAAAAAAATGCTAGAGATGATCGAAGCAACGTATTAAATCAATGAAACATGGTACTATTTAGTTATTGAAAAATGAAGTAAGCTAGAAGGAATTTTTCATAGGAAGATAGGTCTTTCCTGTGAATCCTCACTAGCTTTTTTGTAGGAAGGGGCAGCAAAATGACAAACAAAGTAAGAGAGCTAGGTGTATCTTCGATTGAGGAAATGTTTGATTTAGCCACTTATGCATTTAATGGGGCAGATACACCTGAAAGGCGAGAACGTTTTCGTACACTTGCGGAGAATTCTTGGAATTACGGATTTTTTGATGAGGAGGATCGGCTAACAAGTCAAGTCATGGCAACCCCTTTTCCAGTGAATTTTTACGGACAAGAGTACCTAATGGCCGGCATTGGCTATGTTGCTTCTTATCCAGAAGCAAGGGGACAAGGCGGGATCAATCAGATCATGGAAAAGATCCTTGAAGATTGCCGTGATCGTAAAGTAAGCTTATCTTATCTGGCGCCATTCTCCTATCCCTTCTATCGGCGCTATGGCTATGAACAATCATTTGATAAAATCAGTTATCAACTAAACAGTCGTGATGTGCCGTTTATCAAAAAAAAATCTGGAAAAATAAAGCGTATGGATTTTGAAGATGCAAAAGCTGCAATCAGAAGAATTTATGAACAGATGCCGGAAAACCAACGAGCTGGTCTGAAGCGCGAAGACTGGTGGTATACGTATAAATTCAAGCAAAAAGGCAATTACCAGTTTGCTTTGCATTTTGATGATAATGAGGAAGCAACGGGATATATCGTTTATCAGCTTGCAACGTCTTCCTTTATTATTGCGGAGTGGGGATTTTTGGATCATGATGCTTTTTGCAGCCTTGTTCGCTTCGTAAGTTCTCACAATGGTGCTTTTGAAACATTTGAATATTCATGCGGCTACGGCGGTAATGATCAAAATTATCTATTAGAAAATCCATTTGCTTCTGTAATGATCACACCTTATATGATGGCGAGGATCGTAGATATTTCTTTGTTTTTGGAAAATTATCCATTTAAAAAGAGACAAGCTGCATTTGCCCTACAAATAGAAGAAGATCATTATGCGAAATGGAATGAAGGAATCGTGGAAGTAACAATCGAAAATGGAAAAAATCATCTCTCAAAAGTAGAACAAACAAAACTCCCAATCGTTCGAGGAAGTATCCAACATATCACGCAGCTATTATTAGGGTATCGTAAAGTGGAAGAGTTGGTATTCCAAGAAAGAATACAGGTGACAAAAGAATATGAAGAAACGTTAAGCTCAATCTTGCCACAGCAACAGCCAATTCTTAATGACTATTTTTGATAAAAAACGGGTGATGACAATATTTTTGTCACCACCCTTTTGTTTTTCATTTGGCATTTGAAGGAAAATGTTAAAGTAAATCCTCTTTTTTCGTAAATTTGAATTTTTTGTTTTCTTTTGTTTTAGGGTTTTCTTTTTTGTGGTCTTGGATTGCTTCTTTCGTAATCTTTTCCCGATTTTTTTTAGATGAATCTAAGCGTTCTGCGTATACTTTTTCTTTTGGCTTATCATTCATTGGAAAGAACCTCCCTACATTATTTCATTCTACCTCTAGTTTATCATCTGTTAAGGACTAGTGGAAACGTTTTGCCTAACTTATAAGCTGATTTTTTTAGCAGATAAGCTTGCAAGTAAAAAACAAACAAGCTACAATTGATTTATTGAAATTGTTCCTGTAGCTCAGTAGGATAGAGCAATCGCCTCCTAAGCGATAGGTCGCTGGTTCAATTCCAGTCAGGAACGTACAAATAACCCCTGTATCCTTTGCGGTACAGGGGGTTATTTTGTGTTTGTGCCAAAAATGTGCCGAACTAGTTATCATTTTTATATAAACTATCGAACACAGCATTGATTTTTTCTTTATCCTGATCTTCAAGTTCTCGAACAATATGAAGATAAGTAGGCATTGTAGTTTCTAAACTGCTATGGCCTAAACGTTTCGATACGCTAAGTATATTTACTCCTTGATAAAGTAAAATAGATGCATGCGTATGTCTTAGTCCATCAATAAACAGTCGAAGAGAAAATAGGCAAAAATTGATTACTAAAGAAAAACTTACTAGGTCGACGGTGTAGTTGATTTTCATACTTCAATAGATTCGAATTAAACGATTTCGATTGGCTTATACCAGTCCTATCCGACGAAAGATATATCGTTCTTAACTCTAGCGGTATAACTTGAAGCTTTACGTAAAGCCAATGGGAATGAACTGGAGATGACTTTTTATTATTTTTAGTAATAGCTGATGGGTTAATACTTACAACTTTCCTTTTCAAAGTACCATATAAAAAAACGGTGGGATTGTTTACGGTGGGGTTGTTTAGCGAAATAAAGGATCTAAGCCAATAGCTTAGATCCTTTATTCTATGCTTTATATTATTTTTTGCATGTGTGCGAAAGTATACTCAAGCCCAATCGCCATTTCGGAAAATCGGTACTGTAGAGCCATCTTCACGGATTCCGTCGATATCCATCTTGTCAGATCCTACCATGAAATCTACGTGGGTTTGACTTCTATTCAATCCAGCTTCTGCTAATTCTTCATCGGACATTTCCGTACCGCCTTTCACACTGAAGGCATAAGCAGAACCTAGTGCTAAGTGATTCGATGCGTTTTCATCAAATAATGTATTGAAAAAGATGATGCCAGATTGAGAAATAGGTGAAGGGTCAGGTACAAGTGCGACTTCTCCTAAACGACGCGCACCTTCATCTGTATCAAGCAGTTTTGCTAAGACATCTTCTCCTTGTTCGGCAGAAAAATCAACGACTTTTCCATCTTTAAAAGTAAATTTCATACCCGAGATGATGGTGCCAGCATAACTCAGTGGCTTTGTACTTGAAATGTAACCATCTACTCGATGACTGTCAGGTGCTGTGAACACTTCTTCCGTCGGCATATTTGCCATGAATTTTTCTCCACGAGCATTATAGCTTCCAGCGCCTTCCCAAAGATGGTTTTTAGGCAATCCGATAATGATATCTGTACCGGGAGCAGTATAGTGCAGGGCAGAAAATTGTTCTCGATTCAATTCTTCTGCTTTTTTTGCTAATTTTTCATCATGCTTCTTCCATGCTAAGACAGGGTCTTCTTCATAGACACGAGTCGTTTTGAAAATCTGATCCCATAATGCCTCAACTTGTTTTTCTTCTGGCAGTTCTGGGAAGACTTTTGCTGCCCATTGTTTACCAGCCGCAGCCACGACAGTCCAACTGACTTTATTTGCTTGAGTTGCCTTGCGTAAATTCATTAGTGCTTTGCCAGCCGCTGATTGATAAGACGCTACTCGATGGCTATCTACACCAGCAAATGCATCGGGATCGGCAGAAACAACACTGATCCTGCTTGCTCCTTTTTCAAGCCATTCATCCGCTTGATCGATTTTAGATTGTGGTACATTCTCAATACGATCCGTTGCAGCATGTAAAAGAAATTCTCTTTGGATCTGGTCGTCAGTCCATTGAACGATAACCTCAGCGGCTCCTAGTTTATAAGCTTCTTGTGTGATCAATCGAGCAAGGGGTGCCTGTTCCACGCTGATCTGTAAAACAACTGTGTGTCCTTTTTCTGTGGCTACGCCAGTTTCTGCAATTAAGCGTGCATATTTTTTTAGAAGTTCATTAAAATCAGATAACATAATAAAAATTCCTCCTCACCATTTTTTCTGGTAACTATTAGCATGATACCATTTAATTATGATTCAAACAATGAGGCTTTAAATAAAAAAAGGAGGTTATTTTTTTAAGGTTAAGTTTCATGATATATGTTATTACTTGCTATTTCAGCTTGTGAAGAAAATCAAAAACTAATTTTGCATATCAAAAAAAACATGTTACAATGAAATTAATCAATGGTGGAAGCGTTATAAAAAAATTAAGGAGATTAAAAAAATATGGCAAGAAAAAAGACGATTACTAGAGAACAGATTTTGGCAGCTGCTTATGAAGTAGCTGCCACCGATGGATTTACACGATTTACTGCGAGAAACATCGCGAACAAAATGAATTGTTCCACGCAACCGATTTATCTTGAGTTTAAAAATATGGATGACTTGAGACAAGCTCTTTTTGAGCAGATCTATGATCATTTACAATATGAAGTGTTCACTGTTGAGCATACAGGGAATACGATTATCGATCTTGCTTTTAATTATATCCATTTTGCAAGAAGAGAGAAGAAGTTGTATCGTTCACTGTACTTAGAAGAATATGGTGGAGGAAAAGAGATGCAGAATTTCTCTTATACTTACTTTGTGAATACAGTGAAACGCGATCCAGCTTATGTGAATCTTTCAGAAGAGCAGATCGAATCTTTGTATATTGGGACATGGATCATAGCTACTGGGATCGCAGCTTTGATGTCTTCAAGCATCATCCATCCAACTGATGAACAGATTGAAAAGATGATCCAAGACAGTATAGATGCTATCTTGAAATTCAAAGAACCAATCGAAATCGATTGAATATACTCAAAAGTTCCACAAATCAGTAGATAACAAGAGATGTGTCAAAATAAGGAAAAGTTCGTTTTTCTTACAGCGTATGCATTTTTAACTCCCGAAGAACTCTTCCATGAATGCAATGAATAAAAGAGCCATCCAGATTTATTCAATCTGTACGGCTCTTTTATTGCAAGTATATTAAATTTTTGCGACTAGTTCTTTAGCGAAAGCTTCTAAATTTTCGATATCTTCTTCTTCAGCATTCAGATCCACTTTAACATTTTCGGCTCCTTTTGATGCGCCTGTTTTTGCAAAAGCAGCATCGAAATCATCCACCGATTTGCAGAATTCATCGTAAAAAGTATCACCAGATCCGCAGACACCGTAAATTTTTCCCGATAGATCCAATTCTTGCAAGTCTTCATAAAAGTCTACGATCTCATCAGGCAGATCGCCATCATCGTATGTATAAGTAGCTACTACGCAAATATCTGCCTCCTCGAATTCATCTGCATCTACTTGGGTACATTCGTTGATTTCGACTTCGATATCCAGATTTTCAAATGCTTCTGCAACAATATCGGCGATTTCTTCAGTGTTTCCTGTCATGCTAGCATATACGATTTTTGCTAAAGCCATGATGTGCCTCCTCGTTTATAATTATTTAACAATTATGAATTATACCAAAACATCATTGAAAAGAAAATAAAACCTAGAGACACCTGTGGAATGTCATTTGGCTAAATGTATGCCGCTATGTTAAAATGAGAAGGATTTGTAAAAAGGAGACGAAAATATGATTACTTTAAAATCAGCACGTGAAATTGAAATGATGGCAGAATCTGGAGCTTTATTAGCAGATGTACATAAAAATCTGCGTGATTTTATAAAACCAGGAATCACAAGTTGGGATATTGAGGTATTTGTCAGAAACTATATCGAGAGTCATGGCGGAATTGCTGCGCAAATTGGCTTTGAAGGGTATGAATATGCGACTTGTATCAGTATAAATGATGAAATTTGTCATGGATTCCCTCGTAAAAAGCCTTTGAAAAACGGTGATTTGGTAAAAGTCGATATGTGTATCGATTTGAAAGGCGGCATTTCTGATTCTTGTTGGGCCTATGTAGTTGGAGAATCTACACCTGAGATCGACCGATTGATGGAAGTAACGAAGAAAGCTTTGTACATCGGTATTGAGCAAGCACAAGTAGGGAATCGGATTGGTGACATCGGTCATGCTATCCAAACTTATGTAGAAGGCGAAAATCTAGCGATCGTTCGTGATTTTATTGGTCATGGCGTTGGTCCTACGATTCATGAAGAACCAGCAGTTCCTCATTACGGAGAAGCTGGAAAAGGGTTGCGGTTGAAAGAAGGCATGGTTATCACGATCGAACCTATGGTTAATACCGGAACTTGGAAAATGAAAATGGATCCTAACGGCTGGACTGCGTATACAAGAGACGGCGGACTTTCTTGCCAATATGAACATACATTGGCTATTACTAAAGATGGTCCAAGAATTTTGACATCACAAGGAGAAGAAGGCACTTATTGATCTAGCCAGTCAATAGGTACGGGAGAGGTACATGAAAGTTTGGAACAAAATAAAACAAAATGAAAATCTGATGCGCTTTATTGAGACGACTCAAAAGCGCATCACTGATTCAGAAATGAGTACGACCTCTGTCGTCGTTGCTTATTATTTACTCTTGTCTTTATTTCCATTGATTATTGCTTTTGGTAATATTTTACCGTTTCTCCACATCGATCAAGAGACTGTACTGACCTATTTACGAGAAGTGATTCCTGAGACCGTTTACCAGTTTATCGGTCCTGCAATCAAAGACCTTTTGACACAAAGTTCAGGAGGCTTGTTATCCGTTTCTGCATTAGCGGCTTTATGGTCTGCAAGTCAAAGTATCAATGCTTTGCAAATTGCGATGAATAAAGCGTATGGCGTAGAAAATAGAAAAAATTTTTTGATCGTCCGTTTCTTCTCACTAATTGTCATTGTCTTGTTCATGATTGCTATTAGTGGGGTAACTATCGTTCTTGGGTTGGGACAGCTGATTTTGGATGCTATTCAGCCAATCGTACAAATACCCGTGAACTTTATCGATCAGTTCCAAACTTTGAAGTGGCCAATCACATTGGTAGCTTTATTTGTCATCATGTTCTTGATTTATTTAATTGTCCCTAATGCTCAGTTGAAGTTGAAGACGATCATTCCGGGCACGATCTTCGCTACTGTCGGCTGGATGCTGTTATCACAAGTGTTTAGTATCTATGCTAGGTATTTTGCAACGAGGATCAGCGGTTATCAGATCATAGGAAGTTTTATTGTACTCATGCTTTGGCTTAATTTTGCTGCTACGATCATCATTTTGGGCGGAATCATCAATGCAGTTGTTCAAGAATACGTGACGGGTCATCAAATCAAAAAACGTCGAGATCCAAGCCGAAAATGGTTCAATAAATTGAAAACTAAATTTTCTCATAAAAAAAAGTAGAAACAAGAGTTCTTATTGTAAATTTATATCAGTAATTTATAATAATTATGACTCTTAATTAAAGTAGGTGCCCATATGCTTGTTTCTTTTAGTATGGTTATAAGATTTTTTCTGACAATTTTATTATCACTGATATTAACACCTGTATTCAAAATCATTTCAGTACAAACAGGTATGGTCGACAAACCAAATGAAAGAAGAATAAATAAAGTTCCAATGCCTTCAGCGGGCGGACTGCCTATCTTTATTTCATTTGTTATATCGACTTTATTCTTATTCCGTAAAATTATCCCTCAATCGTATATTGTACCGATCTTGATTGCTTCTTTAGTAATCATAGTCACAGGAGTGCTCGATGATAAATATGAGCTGACACCTAAACAAAAAAGTATAGGGATCTTGATTGCTTCTCTTATTATTTATTTTGTAGCAGATATACGTATTGATTCCTTCACGCTTCCTTTTATTGGATATATCCAACTAGGCTGGCTTAGTTTTCCCGTAACGATTTTTTGGATCTTCGGTATCACGAATGCGGTCAATCTGATTGACGGTTTGGATGGGCTGGCGGCCGGGATTTCATTGATCGGTTTAATTACGATAGGAATCATTGGATATTTTTTCCTCCATGCTTCTACAGTGTATATTCCAGTTGTTATTTTCTGTCTTGTAGCAAGTATTATCGGTTTTTTTCCTTACAATTTTTATCCGGCAAAGATTTATTTAGGCGATACAGGAGCTCTATTCCTAGGGTTTATGATGGCCGTCCTTTCACTACAAGGGCTGAAGAACGTGACTTTTGTTTCATCGATTTCTTTGCTGATCGTCATGGGAGTGCCGGTAACAGACACGTTTTTTGCTATCATTAGGAGAAAAGCAAACCGTGTTTCTTTTTCTACAGCAGATAAAAAACATCTTCATCACCGACTAATCTGTTTAGGCTTTACTCATAAAGGTGCTGTCCTGACGATTTATGCGATGGCTTTGATGTTTTCTTTCACAGCTATGGTCATGAATTATACTGGAAGAATCGGAACGATCATATTGATTATTGCCATGTTGTTTGCTGCAATTTTATTATTTGAATTGATTGGTCTGATCAATGAGAAACATCAGTTTATTTTAAAAACATTGCGATTTTTAGGGAATAAAGAGTACCGTACGCAAGTAAAACAGAAATATTTGAAGAAATGGAACCGTCATATAGATGAATAACAAATTAAACCAGCCGATCCTTATTAGTATTGTGACGGCAAACAGTGATAAAATTTTTCGGACACTAGATAATTTTATTTCAACTGTAAAAGATGAAACAGCAGTAAAAATCCGAATTTTTGACAACAATTCACTTCCAGAGTACAAAAAAAGACTAACAAAGTATAGGAAATATCCCTACATCGATATCTATTTTCATGATGAAAATTCCGGATTTGGTTATGGACATAATCACAATCTGATAGCTAGCGATTCTCGCTATGGCATTATTTGTAACCCAGATATTTTAGTGGATGAAGAGACAGTTACAGCATTGGTGTTGTTACTGAAAGAACATCCCGAATGCGCGATGTTAGCACCTAAGATTCTTAATGAAGATGGGACCACTCAGCACCTCATCCGTGAGCGGCTGGCTGTTTTTGATTATGTTTTGCGCTTTGTGCCTTTCAAATGGGTCAAAAAAAGGTTTGATAAACGGCTGGCTGTCTTTGAATGCCGTGGCTTGCCCACTGATGTTGATAGTTATGTGCGAATGATCTCGGGCAGTTTTATGGTAGCTGATATTGATAAATTTAAAGAGATAAGGGGATTTGATGAGCGTTTCTTCATGTACTTTGAAGATAATGACTTGTGTTTGAGTTTTGAAAAAGCAGGTTACAAATTATTGTACACACCCTTTTATGCAGTCGTCCATTTTTATGGAAAGGGTGCACATCGAAATGCAAAACTTTTTCGTGTGTTTTTGACTTCTATGATGAAATTTTTCAATAAGTGGGGGTGGCGTTTTTTCTGATGAAACCAGAAATAGTAGTAGTAGTCGTGCTCTATCAGCAACTATTCAGCCAATCTCCAACTTATGGACCATTAAGCAAAGCACTTAGCGAAAAGCATATTCAGCTTGTTATTTACGATAATAGTCCTCAAAGACAGCAAAATGAGCTGTTTGAAAAAGAAAATACCATTTACTATCATGATCCGCAAAACCCTGGATTAGCGGCGGCTTATAATTATGCGTTGTCTCAAGCAAATGAAAGAACACGTTGTATCGTTACATTGGATCAGGATACGAGGCTAGTCGACGACTATTTTGGAATCTTGCGTAAAGTAGCTTTTACAGATGAATGTGTTGCTGCAGTTCCGATGATTTTTTCTGGGGGACGGCAAGTTTCTCCCGTCTATTCGAATCATTATATCAATCGTACAGCACAAGCAGTAGAAGTAGACGGTACGACAGCTGAAAGAATCATGGCAATCAATTCAGGTGTGGCATGGTCTGTCAAATTTCTAAAAAAGATTGGCGGGTTTAATCCTGCTTTTTCTTTAGATTTTTTGGATCATTGGCTGTTTTGGAAAGTGAATCAGTTGGAAAAAACGGTGGAGATACTACCAGTACGACTGGAACATGATCTTTCGGTATTAGACTATGAAAAAGTTTCAAGCAATAGATACCGTTCTATTTTACAAGCAGAAAATCGATTTTATCATGAATATGATCAAAGACATTTATCCAGTCACCGACAACAATTATTGTTAAGAACAGTTAAACAGTTTTTGACCGTCAAAAACCGGCATATCTGGCGGATGACTTTGCGCTCATATGTTAAGAATTGGAAGGTGTGAATTCGTGCGTTCGGTTTGTATAGCTACCTTTAATGGGGGCAGATATTTAAGAGAGCAGTTGGATAGTATTTTATCTCAGCTTTCAGCAGAAGATGAAGTGATCATTTCTGATGATGGGTCAGTAGATGATACATGGGATATATTGACTGAATACGCAGAAAAAGATAGACGGATAAAGCTTTTTTCAGGACCTCGTCAAGGGTTGATCGCTAATTTTGGCTATGCGATCCAGCAGACGAAAGGAGAGCTAATCTTTTTGGCAGATCAAGATGATGTTTGGTTAGAGACAAAAGTGAAAAAAATCACTGACTATTTTGAACAGCATCCGGATCAGTTAGTAGTCGTTTCAGATTTGATCATTGTGAACAGTAAGCTGCAAGAGATCCATGCTTCCTATTTTTCATTCCGAAATTCCAAAGAAGGATGGGTCAATAATGTGATACGAAGTCATTATATTGGTGCAGGTATGGCTTTTCGCTCTTCGCTGAAATCCGATATTTTGCCGATTCCGTCAGAAGTGCCTATGCATGACATGTGGATCGGTTTGTTGGGAGGAAGGAAGACTGGGTTTCTGAGAGAACCTTTGACACTGTATCGAAGACATGATTTAAATGCGAGTGAGATTGAAACGCATTCTAAATTACGCCAAAAAATTTCCTGGCGTGTTCATCTGATTATGGCGTTGATCAAACGAAAATGGTTTAAACGTTGATAAAAGATGTTTAAATCCTTAATATTTCCATGACAAATATAACGATTGATGAGATAATAGCAAAGTGAAATTTGAAATCAAAAAGGAGAGCATATATCCATGAAGGGAATCATTCTTGCTGGGGGCAGCGGAACACGTCTGTACCCTTTAACAAAGGCAACATCGAAACAATTGATGCCGATTTATGACAAACCAATGATTTATTATCCAATGTCTACTCTGATGTTGGCGGGAATCAAAGAAATTCTGATTATTTCAACGCCACAAGATACACCACGTTTCAAGGAATTATTTGGAAACGGAAATGATTTAGGACTGCAGATCGAATATGCAGTACAAGAAAGTCCAGATGGATTGGCACAAGCGTTTATCATTGGAGAAGAATTTATTGGAGATGATAGTGTCTGCTTGGTATTAGGGGACAATATTTACTATGGTGGCGGTCTGTCTAAAATGTTGCAACGAGCAGCTTCAAAAGATGCAGGCGCGACAGTATTTGGCTATCATGTCAATGATCCAGAACGCTTTGGTGTAGTAGAATTTGATGAGAATATGCAAGCTTTGTCGATTGAAGAAAAGCCTGCTCAGCCAAAATCACATTACGCAGTAACTGGCCTTTATTTTTATGACAATGAGGTGATTTCTATTGCTAAAGGAATCAAACCGTCAGAACGTGGAGAACTAGAAATCACAGATGTCAATAAAGCATATTTGGATAAAGGAAAATTATCTGTAGAACTTATGGGACGCGGATTTGCTTGGCTTGATACAGGAACACATGAATCATTGCTTGAAGCATCTACCTTTATCGAAACGATTGAAAAACGTCAGAATTTAAAAGTGGCTTGTTTGGAAGAAATTGCTTACCGTATGGGCTACATTGATAAAGAACAACTGCTAGCCCTTGCACAGCCTTTGAAAAAAAATCAATACGGTCAATATTTATTGAATTTGGCCGCTGAATAAGGAGTTCCTACAGATGAAAGTAACAGATACAAAATTAACAGATGTAAAAATCGTGGAAATGGATGTCTTTGGCGACCATCGCGGTTTTTTTACAGAAAGCTATTCAAAAGCAAAATTTGCAGAACATGGATTAGATTATGACTTTGTTCAAGACAATCATTCGTTATCTGCTGAAGCTGGTGTTCTTCGCGGGCTTCATTTCCAAAAAGGAGAAGCTGCACAGACAAAATTGATTCGTGTGGTTACTGGAGCAGTTTTAGACGTAGTAGTGGACATCCGCAAAGGCAGCCCGACTTATGGTCAATGGGACGGATTTATCTTATCTGAACATAATCATCGTCAGTTGCTTGTACCTAAAGGATATGCACATGGATTCGTTACTTTAACACCAAACGTGAACTTCCTTTACAAGTGTGATAATTACTATAATGCAGAAGCAGATGGAGGCATCGCATTTGATGATCCAGATTTAGCGATTGATTGGCCAATTGATTCATCAAGAGCGATTATGTCGGAAAAAGATCACCGTCATCCGACATTAAAAGAATTTGAAGCAGAAAATCCATTTGTTTACGGAGAAATCTAAGAATTAAGGAGAAATTTTCTTATGAAAAACATCATTGTTACCGGAGGTGCCGGATTCATCGGCTCTAATTTCGTTCATTACGTGGTAAACAATCATCCAGAAGTGCATGTCACTGTTTTGGATAAACTGACTTATGCAGGAAACAAAGAGAACTTGGCTGGACTTCCTAGCAATCGCGTAGAATTGGTCGTAGGAGATGTTGCAGATGCAGAATTAGTGGACCGTCTAGTAAAAGAAGCGGACGCAGTTGTTCATTACGCGGCAGAATCCCATAACGATAATTCATTAAAAGATCCTTTCCCATTTGTACAAACGAATATCATTGGTACGTATACACTTTTAGAAGCTTGCCGCAAGTATGATGTACGCTATCATCACGTATCTACTGACGAGGTTTACGGAGATCTTCCATTACGTGAAGACCTACCGGGATATGGAGAAGGCGAAGGAGAAAAATTCACTGCCGAAACACCATATAATCCTTCAAGCCCATATTCTTCTACAAAAGCTGGTTCAGATCTGTTAGTAAAAGCGTGGGTACGCTCTTTTGGCTTACGTGCAACTATTTCAAATTGTTCAAACAACTATGGTCCTTACCAGCATATTGAAAAATTTATACCTCGCCAAGTAACGAACATTTTAAGCGGTATTCGTCCAAAATTATATGGTGAAGGGAAAAATGTTCGTGACTGGATCCATACAAATGATCATTCTTCAGCAGTGTGGTTGATTTTGACAAAAGGCAGAATTGGCGAAACCTATCTGATCGGTGCGGACGGCGAAGAAGATAATAAGACTGTGATGGAATTGATCTTAGAAATGATGGGTCAACCAAAAGACGCATACGACCATGTAAACGACCGTGCAGGGCACGATTTGCGTTATGCAATCGATTCGACAAAATTGCGAGAAGAGCTAGGTTGGCAGCCTGAGTTTACGAACTTCCGTGATGGGTTGGCTGACACGATCAAATGGTACGAAGAACATGAAGACTGGTGGAAAAAAGAAAAAGAGGCCGTTGAAGCAGCATATGCCAAAAATGGACAATAATACAGAGAAAATTTCACTGTATTAATGGAAAAACACATGTGAGGCAGGCGCTCGCCTGTCTCTTTTTTAAAATAAAAATCAAGGAGCGGATAACCATATGTTTTTATTAACTGGAGGAAATGGACAATTAGGTACAGAATTGCGCCATTTATTAGATGAAAAAAATCTGCCATATGTTTCAACAGATGCAAAAGACTTGGATATCACAGATGCTGAGAAAACAATGGCTTATATTACAGAATTAAAACCGGATGTTATTTTCCATTGCGCAGCTTACACAGCAGTAGATAAAGCAGAAGAAGAAGCAAAAGAATTAGATGAGAAAATCAATGTCGATGGCACAAGAAATGTAGCGCTTGCAGCAAAAGCTGTGAATGCTCAATTCGTCTATATCAGTACAGACTATGTCTTCGATGGAAAAAACAAAAATGTAGAGTACGAAGTAGATGACCAAACGAATCCACTAAATGAATATGGTCGTACGAAATTATTAGGTGAAAAAGCAGTAGAAGAGATTTTAGAAGACTATTATATCATACGAACTTCTTGGGTTTTCGGGATTTATGGACACAATTTCGTCTTCACGATGCAACGCCTAGCGGAAACCCGCGACAAACTGACTGTAGTAAATGACCAGTTCGGGCGGCCAACTTGGACACGTACTTTGGCAGAATTTATGGTATATGTTATCGAAGAAAAAGCACCATTCGGTATTTATCATTTGTCGAACGAAAATAGCTGTTCTTGGTATGAATTTGCCAAAGAAATATTGAAAGATACAGATGTGGAAGTAGCGCCTGTTACATCGGAAGAATTTCCACAAAAAGCAACGCGTCCGCAGTATTCAGTCATGAGCCTGAAAAAGACAGAAGCGTTAGGATTTGCCATACCAACTTGGCAAGAAGCACTTGCGCAAATGCTGGAAGCTGCCAAAAAAATGAATAAGTAATTTCCTTTTTATCAAATAGAATTTGGAGCATGATATGGAAAAACAAACAAGAAGTGCACGACGAAAAGAAAAACCAAAAGCGAATCAGGCAGATTCGAATTTGGTGCTTGACCTGTTTCTAAAACTCCGATACCTTATTGGTGTTTTAGTCATCGTGGTCATTGTTACTTTTAATTTAAACGGAAGTTCACTTGGTGTTTGGGATAAATATGTGTCGCAAAGAGACGATGGGAAAAAAACTGATGTGATTTTTGGACAGAATCGGGAAGTGCGGTCAGATGAATGGCTGGTGCAGACACCTTTTTACCTCTCACAAGCTGAAGAGGACTTTCCGTTGGTGAACGAAGATTATTCATTGAACGGACAAAACATGATCATTGCGTATAATTCTCCTGTAAAGGATATTACGGTTATCGGAAAACCATTCAACTGGGGATTCTTTTTCCTCGGAAGAGATCGAGGCCTTTCCTTTTATTGGGCGATGAAATTAGTCGTCATGATCTTGCTTGGATTCGAAGTACTGATGATATTAACGAAGAGAAAAAAAGCATTATCGCTGATTGGCGCATTTGCGCTGACATTTTCTCCCGCAGTCCAGTGGTGGTTCATGCAGCATGTGGGCGATTTGATTTTCTTTACTTTGGGATTGATGACTGCTTTTTATCATTATTTCTATAATCATGATAAAAAATGGCTGCGAACGTTGATGATGCTTTTGGTGGTTATTTTCGGTATTGGGTTTATTTTAGTGATTTACCCAGCCCATCAAGTGATGCTGGCGTACTTGCTGATTTTTTATTTTGTTGGACTGCTTATTTACTACAGCAAGAAAATTTCTTGGGATCTGTTGGATGTAGTGTTGATTGGAGGGGCAGTTTTATTTATTGGCGGAGTCATGGTTCATTTCTGGCTGACGTCAAAAGACGCATTGTTAGCTTCTTTGAATACCTTATATCCAGGAAAACGAGTCAGTACCGGTGGAAAGTGGACGATTGGCGAATTTTTTTCTTTCCTGACAAACTGGAAAATTCCTTTTGAAGACATCAACTATTCGAATAACTCTGAAGTGGCTTTGTTCTACCACTTCTTTCCAACTGTATTCCTAGCCAGTCCATTTGTCTTATTTGGCAAAAAAGATAGTGAACAAAAGTTATTGGGACGTATTTTGATGATTTTTTGTCTGTTTTCTATCTTTTGGATTACCGTTGGATTGCCAAAATGGCTAGCAGAAATTACTCTGCTGTCTTATGTTCCTCCTTTAAGAGCCATCCTTACTTTTAGTTTTGCGGCTTGCCTATTATCAATTTGGTTCATCGCTTATATTTGGAGAGAAGATGTTATTCCTATTTGGTATAAATTCATTTTACTGGCAGTAAACGCATGGTCTTATTTCTATGCACTTACTCATTCGAAGATGGATAATTATTTTTCAGATTTCGAAACCATCGCAGTCGTTGTGTTGGGAACAGTGATTTTAGCTTTTGCATTATTTGGATGGAGACGCTTGTTTTATCTTGCTTTTGCCGCCGTGATCATCGCATCTGGTTTCTTTGTCAATCCAGTCGTAGAAGGTACTGGAGCGATTTTTGAAAAAACACTGGCAAAAGAAATCCGAAAAATCGATCAACAAGACCCTGGCAAAGTCTGGTTGACTGAAGATGAACTGTATAACTTCACCCCAACTTTGGGTGTGAAATCTTTCAATACAGTCCGCTTTTATCCAGATATGGCTGCATGGAAGAAAATCGATCCAAAAGAAGAATATGAGAAGTATTATAATCGGTATGCTCACACAAGAGCTTTTATCGCTAAGGAAGATACAAAGTTCATTTTAGATCGTCCAGATATGTTCTCAGTCACGTTGAATTTTGAAGACGCAGAAAAGTTAGGGATCAACTATGTAATCAGTAAGCGACCGTTAACTGATTACAATCAGTTATATGAAGCTCAATTCACACAACTATATGGACCGGATAAAGATGGTTATATGATTTTTAAAGTAGAATATCCCGATTATCCAGATGTACCACAAACACAAACTCAGGAAAATCAGCTAGTCTTACAGTAATGGGCTAGCTGAGAACAACCCTGAAGTATTATTAGAAAGGAGAGTGGAGATAATTCAAGCAATCGTACAAAAATTTGTCAACAAAATGAGTGCTGGTTTCTTGCTTTTGTTGCTGACGCTGGTCTTTTCTGTTTGGACAGCAGGATTAAGCTTCCCAGCCACTTTGTTTATATATAACAACAGTTCGCTACTTATCACTTTTAGTGTGGCTATTTTGCTCATTTTAAATGTTTATAAAGCAAAAGGCGTCGATTTTCTTTATTTAGGTGTTGCGCTTGCACTTTTCATTTTCTTTTCTTACTTTCGGGAATTAAGAAATGAGTCTTTATTTGGAGATTTACTGTTTCCTTTGATTATTTTATTTTGTTTAGTAATTAAATGGATTGAGTGGACAAAATGGGATCGCGGGATTTATCTGCTTGTCTTTACGGTCTTCCTCGGAATCACGTTATATCGTGTATTTACAGAGATCCAAGTACCAGAAGGACAAAGCATCTGGGCTCCAGGAAATTCGCTTTCTGATATTTGGATCAATACGAATACAATCGGAAGTTCTTTGATGACTCTTGCTTTATTGATCAGCGGATTTGCCAGTTCTTTTGAACGGTGGTATGTTCGTATCATCGGTGGGATAGCAGTCGTTGCATCCTTTTTAGGTATTTGGGTCTGCCAATCAAGAGGCGCATTAGTTGCATTGATTGTTTTTGCGATATTGGATCTTTTACCTAAATCATTGATGCGTGTCATTCGTGCACCGTTTATTGCCTATACGGCTACGATTCTTTTGGCTTTACCGATTTCTTATCTAGCCGCTGTTTCCGAAAAAGTCAATTTGTTTACCGGTCGAGAAGATATTTGGCATAAATTCTATCAGACGCTAGGAGAAAAATCTGAGCAAGTTTTACTAGGGATGAAAACATTCATCTTCCAACGAGGAAACCAATTTTTAGGAAACCACAATAGTTATAATTCTATTTTGAATATCTATGGGTTAATAGGGTTTGGAATTGCTGCTTTGCTACTTATCCTTTTTATTGGTCGCTTAACGTTGAAAGCAGATTTATCCAACGGGCAGATGACTTTTATCTGGGCTTTTTTTGCGGTGATGATGCAGTCATTTATGGAGGATACATTGACTTCATATCCATGGGTTCCGATTATTTATATCCTGTTGGCTATGTCCGTTCATCGCTATGACGAAACGAAAGTTATGGAAGAATACTATGACATAGAAGAGCCATATGACGACATGAATGCTGGAGATCCAAGTTATGAGGAACAACCAGATAGCGCTCATTCTTCCAGGATCCAACGCTATCATTGATAGGCGCAAAATACGAGAGAGGCTGTGACAACCGTCGCAGCCTTTTTTGGTTTATTGCAATTGTCTAGCATCTTCTGTAAAATAGAAACGTTAGAGAAAATCTTGTATCATAGAAAATTAAGAAATAAATAAGAACGCAGCTCGGTACCAAAAATATGGTAAAATGGCACTTGACTGTAATTCACTGAAATCGCTTGGAGGAACACAAATGTTTAAAGATTTGTATTTATTTATGAAGGACATTTATCAGAACAGAAAATTACTGCTACAGTTTTCGATCAATGACTTCAAATCAAGATATGCAGGATCGTTTTTAGGGATCTTATGGGCGTTTATCAATCCGTTATTTACTGTATTGATTTATTGGCTGGTATTTGGCGTTGGATTGAAAGCACAAATGATCGATGCAAAATACCCATTTATCGTATATTTAGTTACCGGGATGATTCCTTGGTTCTTCTTCTCTGATGCCTTTGCATCAACTACGGTTGTTTTTCGGGAATATACTTATTTAGTAAAGAAAGTCGTATTCAATATTCGTATCTTGCCCACGACGAAAATCCTATCCAATTTGTACACCCATTTATTTTTCATTCTGATTGGCATAGCTGTTGCGCTTATAAATGGTATATATCCTTCAGCCATGTCTTTACAGCTGATTTACTATCTATTTTGCATGTGTGCTTTCTTGACAGGATTGACTTGGCTGACAGCATCCATCCAACCATTTTTACCAGACATCATGCAATTGATTACGATCGTCTTGCAGTTGATCATGTGGACGTTGCCGATATTATGGAGCCCGAACCAGTTTGACTCAGGTCTTGTAAGCATATTGAAATTAAATCCGCTGTACTATGTTGTTCAAGGCTATCGTGAGTCGTTTTTAAGTGAAGCTTGGTTCTGGGAGCATGGAACATATACTTTGTATTTCTGGGTGTTCACATTAGTAATGTTCGTAATCGGCTCTGCAGTGTTCCGTAGATTGAAACCACATTTTTCAGATGTGTTGTAAGGAGAATAGCTATGACAGAATATGCAATTAGACTAAAAGATATCACAAAATCTTATAATATGTACGCAAAACCGTCGGATCGATTTCGTGAAGCTCTTAATCCTTTTAAGAAATCCTATCATGATGTGTTTTATGCGTTGAAAAACGTGAATGTAGAAATAAAAAAAGGTGAGATGATCGGTTTCGTTGGAGAAAACGGATCCGGAAAATCTACGATGTTGAAAATCATTACAGGGGTACTGACACCAACAGCCGGTACGATGGAAATCGAAGGGAAAATCTCTGCTTTGCTAGAACTAGGTTCAGGATTCAATCCTGAGTATTCTGGCTATGAAAATATCTATTTAAATGGGATGGTACTAGGCTTTTCAAGAGAAGAAGTCGATGAAATGGTCGATGATATCATTGAATTTGCTGACATCGGCGACCATATTTATCAACCTGTAAAAACTTATTCAAGTGGGATGTTCGTTCGTCTAGCTTTTGCTGTAGCAATCAATGTGAATCCTGATATTTTGATTGTAGATGAAGCATTGGCAGTAGGAGACCTTGAATTTCAACTAAAATGTATGGAAAAATTTACAGAAATCAAGAACTCGGGAAAGACGATTTTATTCGTTTCTCATGATATCAGTTCGATTCGCCGTTTTTGTGATCGTTCCTATTGGTTGAAAAACGGAGAAGTCATCGAATATGGCGATACGATGGAAGTAACGACGAATTATGAAAACTTTTTAAAGAAAAAATCAGTTAAAACAGTGGATCGGAATAAAAACCAAGTAGAACGGTTCGCCGCTCCAGATATCGTCGACGTGACGAAAGCGGAATTGTTGGATAAAGACAAAAATCCGGTGGATATGCTGGAACAAGGAGAAAAACTATACGTTAAAGTAACTTATGAAGTAAAAGATGATACAATCAAAAATCCGGTTTTAGGAATTGCGCTACGAACAGTCGACAATTTTTATGTGTGCGGACTCAATACTCTACTAGATGGTATCAAGATTCCTTGGAAAAAAGGAGAGAATATCTTTTATCTGGAGTATGAAAAGTTAGGTTTGTTAGCTGGTGAATATTATTTTGACGTTGCGGTCTTTGAAGAAAATGCAACGGTTCCTTTGGTATATAAGACAAAGTACATGAATTTGTTTGTCAGCGGTTCTTATATCGGAGAAGGCATCGTGGTCTTAGACCATAAATGGGAAGAAGGGACTCATAGCAATGAAATATGATTTTGAAATGGACCTAGATGAACAAAGCAGTGTGGGAAAAATTGCCGCACAGATCAAACCAGGAAGTAAAGTTTTAGAGTTTGGTCCCGGAAACGGCCGATTAACGAAACATTTAATCGGTGCAAAACAATGTGAAGTGAGCATTGTTGAGTTAGATAAGGAATTGTTCGATTTTGTCAGCGAATTTGCTCAAGATGGATTTTATGGTGATATCGAAAGTTTTGAGTGGGCAAACTATTATGCTGGACAGACATTTGATTACGTCTTGTTTGCGGATGTTTTAGAACATTTGGTAGATCCTGGAAAAACATTGAAGAAAGTCAGAGAATTTTTGAATGAAGAAGGAGAGATCCTGATTACATTCCCTAACTTGGCGCATAATTCTGTCATGATCGATTTGTTCAATAACCAATTGCCGTGGGCTTCTTATGGTCTCCTAGATGAAACCCATAATTCTTTTTATACTCATGATGGCTTCCAAAAAGTTTTTGAAAAAGCGGGATTATTCATTAATATTGAAGATTATTTGTACTTAGCTGTAGGTGATACAGAATTAAAATCAACTTATGAAGAATTGCCAGAAGCTGTACGCTATGATTTCAAAATGCGACCATTCGGTGAAGTCTACCAATACTTTTTCTCATTGATGAAACATCCAGTAGCACAAAGTTCCATTGCACAGCCACAAAATTCTAATTATGTAAAAGTGTTAGAAGTAACCCAGCAAACGAAACAAGATGAAACAATCCACCAAATACCATTCAATAATTTCACTGGGGAAAATGAGACACTAAGTTTCCCCGTATCAGAAACAACAGAAAGAATGGTGTTTCGCTTCGCGCAACAACCTAGCTTTATCGAATTCAGCGCAGAAGCTGCCGGAGAAAAACTAACATTTATCGATTCGAATGCTGTAGTCAAAACAGTAAATGATTGTTATTTGTTTGATGGGAAAGAATTACCAGAGTTCGTTCTAACGGATATTTCTGGGAAAGAAGTGACTATCCATTGTCACTATCGCTTTATCGGGGAATTGACACCAACAATGAAAGAATTGTTGGAAACGATTCGTCCCATGGCTGAAGTCACAAAGCAGCTTTCTGAGAAAAATGATGAATTAGAAAGAGAAAATCATCATCTTCTTGAGGAAAATACAAGACTAAATCATATGTTAAAAACAACCACAAATCGCTATTGCACATTGTTGGAAAGTGATGAATGGACAATCAAACATAGATTAGGACGACGTAAGAAAGAAACATCGAAAAAAATCCAAGAAAAAGAGCTTTCTATATGTATTGACGAGAAAATCTGGGATGCAGAAACAAAAATATTAAAAATCATCGGATGGGGAATCGCTAATTCGGATCGCCAGCCATTGTCCTATAAGTTATCAGCTGACCAATCGCCATTTTTCGAAGCAATTCCTGTTTCACGAGAAGAAGTCAATCAAGCAGAACAGCTCGCAAAAGGAACAGAAGCGGGATTTGAATTACGAATCCTCTGCGAGCAAGAACGTTCATTCTTAGTGGAAGCAGTGGCTCAAAATGGCCAATCATGGATCATTGAAATGTAAATAATGTTTAACTTATAAAGATAAGGAGTAAACGAATCGTGCAAAAAAAAGAAATTGCCGTATTTATCGATCAAATCACTCGTGAACGGGCCACTGGCGATTTGCTTATTGTGGGCTGGGCAATTGATGAAGTGACCAAAGAAATCCCTACGATAAAGGTAGAAAAAGAAAATGTGATTGCTGAAGCAACACATGTCGTAAGATTGGATATCAATCATTTATATAATCTTGATGTTAAGACCCAAAGCGGTTTTAAGATACGTTTATCGGGGAAAATGAGAGGAAAAGCAATCTTAGACTTCCAAACAGCGAGATATCAAAATGGCATAGCTGTGAAATTAAACGGTAAATACCCTTATGATGACGGCATTGAATCTTCATGGGAAAGAAAAAAAAGATTACTGAAAAAAGGGATAAATTATGCAAGGACTCATGGCGTAAAAAAAGCAATCCGCCGAGTCAAATTGGAATTGAAGCCAGGATCGATCGACTATGCAGAATGGATCAGTCGTCATGAGAAACCAGATCTGAAAGAGCAAAGGAAAGAAGCACAAGGATTTGCGTACCGCCCATTGATTTCCATACTTATGCCTGTCTATAACGTTGAAATCAAATGGCTCGAAAAATGCATTGATTCGGTACTGGATCAAACGTATGATCATTGGGAACTATGTATCAGTGATGATGCTTCTACTGATCCAGCTATCCGAAAGTGTCTGGAATCCTATCAAGCAAAAGATGATAGAATCAAAGTCGTTTTCCGACAAGAAAATGGACACATCAGTCTGGCAACTAATTCTGCATTGGAAATGGCAGAAGGAGAGTTTATAGCACTCTTAGATAATGATGATGAATTACCGCCATTTGCATTATATGAAGTGGCAAAAGTGCTAAACGTACATCCAGAACTAGATTTGATCTACAGTGACGAAGATAAAATCGATGCAGATGGCAATCGTTTTGATCCGCACTTCAAAGCAGACTGGTCGCCTGATACATTGATGGGAAATAATTATATCTCTCACTTAGGCGTATATCGAACAAGCATTGTTAAAGAACTTGGCGGTTTCCGTAAAGGTTATGAAGGGTCTCAAGATTATGATTTGGTCCTTCGTGTGACAGAACAAATCCCTGCAGATCATATTTACCACATTGACCGAGTCTTGTATCATTGGCGGACGATCCCAGGGTCAACTGCAAGTAATGGTGAAGCCAAAAGTTATATCTATGATTCCGGAGCGAAAGCATTGACAGATGCCCTGTTTAGAAGGAACATCAAAGGAAGCGTACGTCCTGGCAGAATTTCTGGATTTTATGAGATTACTTATGACGTCTTGCAAGAGGATTTGGTCAGTGTGATCATTCCAACGAAGAATGGCTATGAAGATCTAAAAACTTGTGTGGATTCGATCATCGAAAAAACGTCTTATTCAAATTATGAAATCATTATTGCGGATAATGGAAGTACAGATCCAAAAATGCAAGAATTATTTGCGGAATACAAGCATCAGCTGAAAGACCGCTTTATCGTAGAATTGATTGACATTCCATTCAATTATTCTCGAATCAACAATTTAGCAGCAAAAAAAGCAAACGGCAAATACTTTTTATTCTTGAATAACGATACAGAAGTGATTGAGCCAGATTGGATGACGGCGATGGTTTCTTATGCACAGTTTGATCGAATCGGCTGTGTAGGAGCAAAACTGTTTTATCCAGATGATACAACGCAGCATGCAGGAGTATTATTAGGAATCGGTGGTGTTGCAGGGCATGCATTGAATAACTATGATCGAACACATTGTGGTTATTTCGGCCGATTGGTCATTGATGTCAATTACTTAGCTGTCACTGCAGCTTGTATGATGGTCAAGGCAGCTGACTTCAATGCTGTCAATGGATTTGATGAAACATTAGAAGTAGCATTCAACGATGTTGACTTGTGCTTGAAAGTTTATGAATTGGGTCGTTACAATGTCTATGCACATCAAGCAGAATTGTACCATTTCGAATCTAAATCAAGAGGTTATGAAGATACACCAGAAAAACAAAGACGTTTTGCTGGGGAAATCAAAAAAATGCAAGATAAGTGGCCTTCTTATATTGCTCATGACCCATTTTATAACGATAATCTAACTAAAGAAGGAATCGGCGATTTTTCGTTGAGACCTGATTGATCAAAAAAACTGTATTTTCATTTTTATTGATGAAAATACAGTTTTTTTAGTTTAGTATATGAATATTGTAACTTGTGACCGAAGAGATGATAGGAAGAACATCCATTCAGTAGGAAGCGTGTGATACGGTTTTTGTCCAACTCTCTGTTAGGCAGAAATACACATATAAGCATACAATAGTTGCCTTTTCTAGTTTCTTTTAATTTCTTTTACAATTTGGTTATTCACTAGGTTTTTAAACTTTGCTATGGTAAGATGATAGAGGCATTATTTTATGGTTAGGAGTGTATATATGAATAAAAATGGGGAGTGGAATGCGGCACGCAGGATATTCATTATCATCATGGATGTACTTGTATTGAATGTGTCGATCTATCTTAGCTTTTTGCTGAAGTTCCAAGGAGAAGTCCCAGCAAGAAACTTAGAGACCTTTCAGCATTCAGCAGTTTTTATTTCCATTATCTTTATTGCGTTGAATATTTTGTTAGGAGCTTATGTATTCTATAACCGAATGATCAGTGATATCGTCTTCATTACTGTTATTGGACAGGTGCTGATAGCATTGGGGATCATGGTAGTTACTTTTGCTGGACGTTGGTTTGCATTTCCGCGTGGCGTCATCGTGCTCTCGTTTATACTTGGCACGATATTACTTAGCGTTTATCGGATAGTCGTTTATAAACTATACTTAAGAGTCAGTCGTGATAAGAAAGTACTTATCGTAGGTTTGGAGAAAGATGTCGCACCAGCGATCCAAAACTTTCAATCTAAGAAAAACAACAAACATAAGGTTGAAGCAGTAGTGATCGACAATTATTATGAAAACACAAAAAAATTGATTGATGACATCGATATTGTCTACCTAGCTTCTAAAATCCCAGAAGATGAAAAAATCAATATTTATCAATTAGTGACAAAAAAAGAGAAGAAGCTGTTTTTAAATACAACTTTTGAAAATTTAACGATGATCAATCCGAACATCATGAATTTCGAAGATGAAAGTATCATTGAAGCTTCCGGTTTCAAAATTCAGCCGGAATATGAATTATTCAAACGTCTCTTTGATATCATCGTTTCGCTTATTTTACTGATCCTCGCTTCACCTTTTATGCTAATCACAGCGATTTTGGTAAAAACAACTTCACCTGGACCAATTATTTATAAACAAGTACGTATTACGAAAAATCAAAAGGAATTTTCAATCTATAAATTTCGTTCCATGAGTGCAACAGCTGAAGCAAAATCAGGCCCAGTCTTGGCAAAGAGCAATGATGCACGTGTGACACCAGTAGGCAAATTTATCCGTGCCGTACGTTTTGACGAATTACCTCAAATCTTTAATGTATTGAAAGGCGATATGTCGATTGTCGGACCACGTCCAGAAAGACCATTTTTCGTTGATCAGTTCAATGAAGAAAATCCTTATTATTATTTAAGACACAATGTACGTGCAGGGATTACCGGATATGCACAAGTATATGGAAAATATGTATCAGATTATAATAGTAAACTACGTTTTGATTTGTTGTATATCAAAAAGTATTCCTTACTATTAGATTTGAAGATTTTACTTCAAACAATCAAAATCTTATTTGATAAGATGTCCTCACAAGGACTAGATGAAGATGAAAATATCAGTTCATTAGCAGAAATCGACTTTTCACAAGAGAAAATTTATCGCTAAGCTGGAGGAAAGAAATGAAATGAGCCATCCGATATTTAGTATAATTGTTCCAGTTTATAATGCCGAAGACACGATCGTTCATACAATAGAAGTTTTAAAAAATCTGGCATTTGAAGAATATGAAGTGATTTTGGTCAATGATGGGTCAACTGACAAAACAGAGCAGCTGATTCAGTCAGCTATCCAAGGAGATAGTCATTTTCAACTTTTTACAACCGAAAATCAAGGACCTGGACTTGCTCGAAATGAAGGCATCAAGCAAGCTACAGGGAAATATGTATTATTTTTCGATGCAGACGATGAGCCAGTCAAAGAAATTTTGGCAGATTATCAGCAGTTGTTTGAACAGTATCCTGAAGCAGATTTGCTTATCAGTTCTTTTACATTCCGCACGCTAAGCGGGGAAGAAATCATTTCGGAAAAGGACTATCTTGTTCCAGAATACCAATATACAAATCATGAACAGTTCGTGGATGATATGTATCAACTGATGAATCAGCAGTTGATGTATGTGGTTTGGAACAAATGTTACAAGAGGGAAATCTTGATGGAAAAACAGATTCTATTCAAAAATTACAGCAGTTGTGAAGACCGTATCTTCAATTTGAACTATTATGAACATTGTCAGCAAGTAATATTGAATCCAAGAATCGAGTATATCTATCATTTTGAAGGTGGAAAAGGGATAACCAACCAATATAAACCGAATAAATTTGAAACCTTTAAAGAATTTTATGAATTAGCAAATGTCGTGACAAGTGATAAAGACAAACCAGGTATGGCTTCTCTTCTTTTAAAAGGAACAACCTCTGTCATTTTTTCTATTTATGAGAATTCTGAGCGAACTGCTAAAGAAAAAAGAGAAGAAGCTATGCATATCTTGAATGATCCAGCCATCCAAGAAGCTAAAAAGGTTGCATTGACTGATTCCAGCGCGAAAAAAGTAACAAAATGGCTGTATAATTTGCCGGCTCCTCTATTATTATCTGCGGTGAAAGCCGGCAGCTTTGTGGAAGTGAAAATGCCAAGCATCATGGCATTGTTGAAGAGAGTTTATTAAAAAAGTCGGAATAAGGGGTTGTGACTGTCTTTTGTCACAACCCTTTTAAAAACAAAAAATAGCTGTTTATCTATCCGTTTTCAGTCAGTAAAGAAAGAACCACTTGCATAAGATTGAAAACCGCCTCTATTTATGAGAAAATAGGGAAGATTAATAAAAGAATGGTTGAGGCAACTATAATGTACAGTACAGATCCTGAATTAAAAAAAATTCAAAAAGTAAATCTCGAAATGGCACAATACTTTGTAGATTTTTGTAAAAGTCACGATTTGTTGTGTTATTTTTGTGGTGGCGGCGCAATCGGAGCAATTCGACATAAAGGTTTTATCCCATGGGATGATGATTTAGATTTTTTCATGCCTAGAAGGGATTATGATCGCTTAGCTGAATTATGGGAAACCGGCCCACAAAAAGATAAATTTGTTTTATTAAGACCAACTCTGACGAATCACGATCGGAACTCCTTTACAACTATCCGTAACGTCCAAACGACCTTTATCAAAACGTATCAGGAAGATTTAGATATCCCTCATGGTATCCAATTAGATATTTTTCCATTAGATACTGCACCTGAAAAGCAAGCAGAACGGAAAAAGCAAAAGATATGGGCAATGATCTATGCGCTTTATCGAAGTCAGCAAGTACCGCAAAACCATGGGAAAGCGATGGAATTAGCTGGAAAGCTATTGTTAAATAGTGTATCTGCAAAAACGAAGTATAAAATATGGAGATATGCTGAAAAGCAGATGACCAAATACAATGATAATCCAACGAATTTCGTTACAGAACTTTGTGTCGGACCTCGATATATGGGGAATGTTTATCCTGCAAAAGACTTTGAATCTGCTGTGTGGGTGCCATTCGAAGATACAGAGATGCCAGTACCAGTTGGTTATGATAATTATTTAAGTCAAGTTTTTGGTGACTATATGCAGCTTCCGCCTGAAAAAGATCAGGTTTCTCATCATGAAGCAGTTTATATTGATCCAGAACATCCATACACAATGTACAAAGGAAAATATTATTTAACTAAAGGAGCAGAAAAAAAATGATTACAGCTATTATTATTGCCGGTGGTGTGGGTAAACGAATGGGACAAGATATCCCAAAACAGTTCATTACAATTGAAGGAAAACCTATTATTATCTATACTTTAGAATCATTTCAACACCATCCTCAAGTTGACCGGATTTTAGTCGTTTGCAAATCTGGTTGGGAAGAAACGATGTGGGCGTATATCAAAGAATTCAATATTAGCAAAGTCAAATGGGTCATTACAGGTGGATCAAAAGGACAAGAGTCGATCAATAATGGTGTTCAGTTTTTGAAAGACTATTCTGAAGATGATGATACGATCATCATCCATGATGGAATCCGTCCACTAGTAGACGAACTGGTATTGTCAGATGTAATCGTTAAATGTAAAGAATTTGGTAACGGTGTAACCTCTCTACCTTACAACGAACAAATTTTTATCAAGAAAACAGAAGAAACGACGGAACAGTATGTCGATCGTAACACATTGAGGCGTGTCTCAACTCCACAAGCTTATCAATACGGAAAACTACGGGCAGCATATGACCGGGCAGTGAAAGAAGACATCGGTATGACTGATTCTTCTTATACGAATACCATGATGGTAGATTTGGGAGAAACTTTATATTTTGCTGCTGGTTCTGATAAAAATATCAAATTGACAACAACAGATGATCTAGAATTGTTCAAAGCATATTTAAAAATGAAAGACTAGGTGAAAGATGATGACGTTGATTAAACAACCAATGTACCAAGAAGATTTGGCAAAAGTAATCAATCATACACCAAAAATAAAACAGCTACATGGAAAATCCATTCTGATGATTGGTGCTTCTGGAATGATCGGCTCTTTTTTGATTGATACGTTGATGGCTGCTAATGAACAACTAGGCATCAAAATCAAAGTTTATGCAATGGGCAGAAACCGTCAGAAGCTTGAAAAAAGGTTTGCCAGTTATCTTGAATTAGATACTTTCGAAATTGTTGAAGGTGACGTCACAGAACCCTTACCAAAAGAAATTCAAGCTGACTATTTGATACACGGTGCAAGTAACACACATCCTAAGGCTTACGCAACTGATCCAATCGGTACGATCATGACTAATCTTGCAGGTACAGAGCAAGTATTGGAACATGCAGTAGCAACCCAGCCTGAGAGAGTATTATTTTTATCAACAGTAGAAATCTATGGCGAAAATCGAGGCGATATAGAAAAATTCACAGAAGATTACTGCGGGTATATCGATTGTAATACACTGAGAGCAGGCTATCCTGAAGGAAAAAGAGTCAGTGAATCATTATGCCAAGCCTACATCGCAAAACACGACCTCGACATCGTGATTCCAAGGCTTTGCCGTACGTTTGGTCCGACGATGCTTTTATCTGATACGAAAGCATCCTCACAATTTATTTTAAATGCAGTCGAACAAAAGGATATTGTTTTAAAAAGTGAAGGAAATCAATATTTTTCGTATGTTTATGTTGGAGATGCTGTTTCTGCTATTCTTCATTTACTGCTTGAAGGAGAAAAAGGAGAGGCGTACAATGTTTCTTCAGAAAACTTTGATTTACGACTAAAAGAATTAGCACAACAGCTAGCTGATATCAGCGGCAAACAAGTAATTTTTGAATTGCCGGATGAGATTGAACAAAAAGGTTTTTCAAAAGCAAACACGGCTATTTTAGATAATGAAAAAATCAAAATGACAGGTTGGACACCACTTTTTGAACTAAAAGACTCTTTAGTCCATACCGTAGAATTAGTTAAAGGTGAGAAGCAAAATGTGTGAGATTAGTATTATTGTTCCTGTTTATAAAGTAGAACCCTATTTAAGAAAATGTGTAGATTCAATCTTAGCGCAAACATTTACTGATTTCGAAGTGATATTAGTAGATGACGGTTCTCCTGACAACAGCGGTAAAATATGTGATGAATATGCATCAAAAGACAGTCGTGTCCGTGTCATCCATAAAAAAAACGGTGGATTAAGTAGTGCAAGAAATGCCGGGATTGATGTGGCACGAGGGAAATATTTAGGCTTTGTTGACAGTGATGATTATATCGAAAAAGATATGTATGAACTTTTGTACGACAACATTGTCAAAGAACAAGCAGATCTTTCTATTTGTGGAGTATATGACTTATACGCAAGTAGGGAGCCTAAAATTTTAATGCCACAATATATGGTTTTATCGAAAATAGAAGCGATGAAAATGATTTTAGAAGCAAAAGTTGTTTCTGTTCAGGCTTGGAATAAACTATACAAAAAAGAGATTTTTGATACTATCCGCTATCCTGAAGGTGTTATCACGGAAGATGCTGCTGTTATCCTATCTGTATTAGAAAAAACAGAAAAAGTAGTTATTGACACTCAGCAGAAGTATTATTATTTTCATCGGGAAAACAGCATTTCAAGTAGTGGTTTTGGGGAGAAAGATCTTGATACAATCAATGTTTGGAAAGAGAATGAAATTTGGATTAAAGAACGCTATCCAAAATTATTGCCAGTGGCACATACTAGAACTTGTTGGGCACATTTTATCGTTTTAGATAAGATTGTGATTAGTAATAGTGAATGTAGCTATAAAGGAACCAAAGAAATAGTAAGATTTTTAAAGGATAATTATTTGTTCATTTTAAAGAATCAATATTTTACTAGAAATAGAAAAATAGCGGCGACAGCATTAAAAATAAATTTAAATTTATATAAAAAGCTTTCCATATTGGAAGAAGAGAAGCATAAAAGTAAGCATAGTTAGGTGAGTGGAAAATGGATGTAAAAAAAATAAAGGTTTTTTCTGATAAAAGCAAAAAAGTTTTTATAGTTGTCTTTGGAGTCGCATTGACCATTCGGTTAATTAATTTTTATAGTCTTTTGCCTTCAAAAATCGATACAGCATTATTTTCGTTGATAACTGTATGGGCCTTTGCCATTTTAATAATTGATGCGTTATCTAAGGAAGTAAAAATTTATAAAACAGATTATCTTTTATTAGGATTTATATTAGCTATTTTGTGTTCTACGTTCTTTAATGGACCTAGTGGGATAATTGAAAACATTAAACTAGTCATTTGGCAGGTTATTTATTTATTTGTTGTTTATCGTATTGGAAGAGATAGTATTGATTCTGAATTTCTTACAAAATTCGAAAAATTAATTATAGGTATTTGGAATAATTTGGTTATCATTTCTTTAGGAATGTTCTTTACGCACTATTCTTACGTAGCACCTTTTGAAAAACTTTATAATGGCTTTAGAGCAGGATTTGTCGAGAACCGTTTGTATGGTATTTTTTCTGACCCTAATTTTGCCGGTGCAACTTCTGTAGCAGTTGTTTTTCTTGCTGTAAAGCTATTAATGACGAATAAAAACAAAATGGCAAAAATATATAGCATAGTTACGATCCTTCTTCAATTTGCTTACATCATTTTATCTGGATCAAGAACAGCAGAGATTGCTTTGGTATTATGTGCTTATTTTGCTATCTTCTTTATTGTCTATAACCGATTTGGGAAGACGATTGCTTCTAAATTATTATTGGCAGTAATCTGTGGGGTTATTGGAACTGGAGCTGTTTTAGGAATTGCTGAAGCAGGGAAATATGCTGCCCCTAAATTGATCAATATAACAGCAAGATATGTTCCTAGAAAGTCTGAAAATCCAGATAAAGATCAGAATTCTATCAGTTTAAAACGGGATGATGTTGTAAATAAGGACGATGTGTCTAATAATCGTTTTGCTTTATGGAAAAGTTCGTTTGAGATTTTTCAAAGTAGTCCGCTTGTCGGGAGTTCACCTCGTAATTTAGTTAATTATGCTCAAAAAGAATTACCGAATACGTTCATTGCAACAAAAAAACAAACTTCCCATAATTTTATCTTCTATTTATTAGCAACAACAGGGCTGTTAGGGACTATACCGCTACTTGTATTTCTTGGAATTAAGATTTGGAATACATTGCGACAACTATTTATGCGTACTATAAAAGACTACGATTCGTATGTATTAAATACCATGGCAGTACTTGCAATTTTGATTTCTGCTATGTTTTTAACAGAATTAGTATTAGTAAATAAATTAGGAAGCCTCATCTTTTGGCTATATTTGGGATATATATCAAAAAAACATTCTGTGGTAGGTAAGGGAGGTATATCAGAATAATGAGAGAATTAAAGATTAAAGATATCCAACGTATAAGCGTAGAAATCCTTGTTTATATAGACCAAATTTGTAGAGAAAATCAGATTGAGTATTCATTGTTTTATGGAAGTTTAATTGGTTCAGAGCGACATCAGGGTTATATTCCTTGGGATGATGATTTGGATATTATTTTAACCAGACCTAATTATGAACGATTAATCCAACTTCTTAAAAATGATGATTCGTATAAATTATTAAGTTTTGAAACGAGAGATGATTATAGATATTGTTACGCAAAATTAGTTGATCCTAATACAAAAGCGGTAACGAAGCAATATTATAGTAGTGAAGATCCTGATTTAGGAGTCTTTGTAGATATTTTCCCCTTTGATGGATTTCCAGAAAATCCAGAAGAACGAAAACAATTTGGCGATTTATGTGAACTCTATCGTGCAAACATGATGTTTACATTAAACCATTCGTACGCTATATCCAGATCAAAAGTTAAAGCAATGGTTAAAAGGGTGATTTATTATCCTAAGTACCGTCGACTGTTGAAAAAAGGAAATTACTCATTCTGGAAAAATAAATATGAAGAATTAGTGCGTAAGTATCCGATTGAACAGACGAAGTATTGTGGGTACATGGAATTTATTAATGAAGTATGGGGAGTTTTTCCGATAGAATGGTTTGAGCATTATGAGGACGTAGAATTTGAGGGGCATAAATTTAAAGCAATTAGAGATCGGAAAAAGTTTTTGGAACTGAGATACGGGGACTATATGAAACTCCCGCCAAAAGAAGAAAGAATTTCACATCATCCCTATAAATTTTATGAAAAGTAAATATATGAATTAAATTAATTTGTAATCGAAGTAAGGATGAATAAGAATGATAGACTATAATAAGATAATGATTATTACCCTAGATAAAAAATCTGTCCTTTATTCAACAGACGCAATTGAACTTGGAATAGACGTAAACAGTTATTTTAAAAAAAGAAATATGTTTGTCAAATGTTTAAATCATCTTGACAGATATATTAATACTACTTTTTCCAGAATAGCATATGGTGACTGGAAAAAAAGATTAAATGGGATAGAATTACTAATACTAAATTCACATTTTTTTTCAAAATCAGTTATCAAGTACGTAAATAAACATTATCCACATGTTCGTATTATTATTTGGTATAGTAATCCTGTTTCAGTAGATACATCTATTGACTTCTTTGATGGACTAAATTGCGAAATCTGGTCATTTGATAAAAAAGACGTTGAACAGTTTTACTTAAATTATAATAATCAATTTATTGATACGAGTAGCTTAAAAGTCGTTTCACATGAGAAAAAATATAAGTCTGAATTGTGCTTTATAGGAATAGATAAAGGACGATTAACTTATTTAACAGAACTTCAAACTTTTTTCAAAGAAGTAGGTATAGATTCAATGATCTATATTGTAGATTCTAGTCGAAATTCTTCTTCAACTTATCAATATGAAAAGCCGTTAAGTTATCAAGAGGTAATCAACTATGAAGGAAATTCGAAAGCGATATTAGATATTGTTCAAGAAAATCAAACAGGACTGTCTCTTAGACCTATTGAGTCGATTTTTTTGGGAGTAAAACTAATAACCAATAATAATATGGTAAAATATCAGGATTTCTATAATGAGCAGAATTGTTTTTTACTAACAGAACGACCTTTATCTGAACTAAAACAATTTTTAAATACCCCATATATTCCGGTACCAGATAAAATATTAGAAAAATACACTCTAAAGAATTGGATCAACAACTTTATACGATTTGATTCAGATAAATGATTATAGTTTTTTAGAAAGATGATGTGATAAAACTTGAACACGAAGGCAAAAATGGTTTTTCGTAACTTATATTATACGGTTGGAGCAAATTTCATAACTTTAGCTATTTCCGTACTATTGAATTTATTTGTGCCTAAACTGCTTGGAGTAAGGGAATATAGTTACTGGCAACTGTATGTGTTTTATTCTTCTTATGTTGGTTTTTTGCATTTAGGATGGATAGATGGTATCTATTTAAAAATTGGCGGTGAAGAATATGAAAATCTAGATAAAGATAATCTAGGTTCGCAGTTTTGGTATTTATGCCTTTTTGAGACCCTATTATCTGTAGGTGTTATTATCTTTAGTCAGTTCTTCATGCCTCCATCGTATAAGAAAATGATTTTGACTTTAACAGCAGTAGTTTCTGTTATTACGATAATGAAAACATTTATATTATATGTATTACAATCAACAAACAGAATAAAAGAGTATGCTCAATTATCTCGTGGCGACAGATATTTATATGTAATAATGATAGGAATGTACTTTTTTATAGACGGACGAAACTTTTTTTGGCTGATTATATTAGATATCATTTCAAAACTAATCATCACTTTATGGGGAATGATGCAAATTTCTGATATGGTTTGGCAAAGAAATATACTTAAATTTAAATCTATTTTAAGAGAAATTGTTGATAATATCAATATTGGTAGTAAATTGATGTTATCAAGTATTGCAGGTATGCTTATTATTGGTTCAATTCGTTTTTTTGTAGAAAAAAGATGGACAATTGAAATTTTCGGTAAACTATCTTTTACTTTGAGTATCTCTAATATGTTTTTGACGTTTATTAATGCAATAGGTATAGTAATGTTTCCACTGCTACGTCGTTCGAATAAAGAGAAACTTCCATGGTTATTTAAAACAATAAGAGATTTGTTTGTACCAATTACGTATAGTTTTTTAATTTTTTATGTTCCAGCTAGATATATTTTAAGCATGTGGTTACCAGAATATGCTGATAGTCTTCAATATATGGGAATTCTATTTCCTATTGTTATTTACGAGGGAAGAATGTCTTTATTGATAAATACCTATTTAAAAACAATACGTAAGGAAAAAACAATTTTGTTTGTAAATATACTTACTTTATCATTAACATTGTTGTTTGCTATAGTTATTATTTTCTTAGTTGGAAATATAATGCTTGCAGTAGGACTAATTTTATTTAGTTTAGCATTAAGATGTAATCTTGCAGAATTTTTCTTATGCAAATACTTAGATGTAAAAGTAGGAAGTAAAATTATATTAGAAACCGTATTAACAATCTTATTTATTATTGGTAACATAGTATTCGACGGTGGGTTCTTAAGTATGGTTGTTTATTTAATTAGTTTCTTAGTATATATATTTATTATTAGAAAAAATTTGGTAAAAAGTGCCAAAGAATTTTGGCATCTAATGAAAGCCGATAATTAGTTTGATATTTAAGTTAATATAAAATAAATATGTGCAATTGGAGTGAATTTGATGGACACTATATTGATTACTGGCGGAGCTGGTTTTATCGGTTCAACGCTAGCAAATTATTTGGGAAAAGAAAACAAAATCGTAGTAGTCGACGATTTATCAATGGGAAAAAAAGAAAACTTGGATATGGAGAAACAAGTGACTTTCATTGAGGGGGATGTATCAGATCCTCAATTGATGGAAAGAATCATGAAAGAATATCAGTTTGCCTATATTTTTCATCTAGCTGCTGTAGCTAGTGTGGCAGATTCTGTAGAACGGCCTGTAGAAACACATCGTGTAAATTTTGACAGTGCGCTTTTATTGCTTGAATTAGCACGAAAATATCAATCTGATTTAAAACGATTAGTATTTAGTTCCTCAGCTGCAGTTTATGGTGATGAACCAACATTGCCAAAAAAAGAAGAATCAGTCATCCGTCCATTAACACCATATGCTATCGATAAGTTTGCAGCAGAACAATATGTTTTGGATTACTGTCATTTATATGATGTTCCGACTAGTGCTGTCCGATTTTTTAACGTTTATGGTCCCAATCAAAATCCAAACTCTCCATATAGCGGAGTCATTTCGATTCTAGTGGATCGTTACAAAAAACAATTGGCAAAAGAAAAAGCAGAATTTACTTTATTTGGTGATGGGAGCCAATCTAGAGACTTCGTTTATATAGAAGATGTTATACAAGCACTTTTACTTGTTGCCAAGGAAGAAAAAGCTTTAGGACAGCAATTCAATGTCGGTACAGGAAAAAGCACTACGCTACTTGAATTGATTCATTCAATTGATCAAATCTTAGGAACAGAGCTAGCGCTTAAATATGAAGCGGAGCGTTCAGGGGATATTCGTGATTCTTTAGCTGATATTTCAAAAATTCGTTCTTTAGGCTATCAGCCTAAATTTGATATATTGAGTGGAATGGAACGGTATTTAAAGTCAGAAATCAACTAAAACAAAAACCAGCAAGATGCTGGTTTTTTTGTTTCGACTTAGCTTTTTAAATTAACACCTTCCATC
>NZ_JAKZIW010000050.1:0-15399 GCF_031143325.1 Enterococcus sp. FR204
TAATGAAAAAACCATCCAGATACTAGTATAAACAATTATCTGGATGGTGAGTATAATGAATTATTGAATATTCAAGACACGCAGACTATCTTCAACGATTTGTTTTGGTGTTAAATGATAACGTTCATAAAGCTGCCCTACAGGAACGCTATCCGTGAATTCTTTCTCTGCACCAAAATTTAATACGTTCATTGAAGAATCACCATAATAACGACTGATATTTTCGCCAAATCCTCCTGACAAACTACCATCTTCTAATGTGATGACTAATTCATGTGTTTCTTTTAATTTATCTAATGTTTCTACGTCATTTTCTGTGATCGTTCCTGGATTGATCAACGTTGCTTCGATTCCTTTTTTTCTAAAAGCTTTTACTGTTTCTTTTCCTAATTCAAGAAAACCGCCTAAAGCTAAAATTGCTACTTTTCCTCCATTATTTACTGTTTGATAGGCTGGAATACTATAATCATTTGCGATAGCTGTACCATGTTCTACACCATGTGTAGGAATCCGGATTGCTACAGGCTGCGCTGTTTGTTCGAACGCCCAATCTAGCATAGAGATCATATCCTCTTTTGTTGCTGGAGCAAGATAGTTGATGTTCGGGATACTTGATAAGTAAGGAATGTCAAATGTTCCTTGGTGTGTTCGGTCACTAGCTGAGATCGTTCCGCCACCGACTAAAATAATCACTGGATTCTCGTTGATCGCTAAATCATGTGATAATTGATCATATGCCCGTTGCAAGAAAGTACTTGATTGGAAGACGACTGGACGTACTCCCTGAGAAGCCAAAGCAGAAGCGAAAGTGATAGAGTGCTGTTCAGCGATCCCCACGTCAAAATAATGATCTGGATGTTTTTCTTGGAATGTTTTCAGTCCAAAGGCGCCTGGTATCGCTGCATTGACTGCGGCAATAGGAGCTGTATTTGTTTGCATTTTCTTATCCAAATAATCCATGATGATCATATTAAATGTTTCTCCAGAAGTTACCTGCTTTGCCTCCCCGGTGGACAGATCAAATGGTACATGCCAATGATATTTCATTTTATTATCGATTGCCGGCTGATAACCGCGACCTTTTTCCGTATGGACGTGAAGTACAATCGGATGATCAATATCTTTTACTTCTTCAAATAAACGGATCACCGTTTCCAGATCGTTTCCATTATCCACGTAACGATAATCAAATCCCATTGCTTTAAATAGGTTATTGCTGCTTTTACCGTTGGTTTGACGAAGCTCAGCTAAGTTTTTATATAAACTGCCATGGTTCTCATCAATAGACATCTCATTATCGTTTACTAATACGATTAGATTGGATTGTAAAACACCACCATTGTTCAATCCTTCAAAAGCTAAGCCACCACTTAGGGAGCCGTCACCGATAAATGCTACCACATTTCCTGATTCTCTCTTCAGATCTCTCGCTTTAGCTAAACCTGTTGCTAAGCTGATAGATGTAGATGTGTGCCCCACTGTAAAATAGTCATGTTTACTTTCATGTTGGTTGGAATATCCGCTCACTTCACGGTAATGTCCTTTTTCAAAACCATTTTTTCGACCAGTTAAAAGCTTATGACCATAAGACTGATGAGAAACATCCCAAACGATTTTATCCTTTGGTGAATCAAATACATAATGAAACGCAATCGTTAATTCTACTACACCTAGATTCGGACCAACGTGCCCACCTACATCGCTGTCCTTTTGCAAGATTTTTTGGCGCATCTCTTCTGCCAACTGTTTCATTTCCTCAACAGATAATTTTTTGACATCTGCGGGGCTATTGATTGCATCCAATACATGTAATACTGTACTCATAATACATTCTCTCCTCCGTACTATCTTCTTTTAATGAAAATAGATTTGTTACACTTTATCTATTCTACTACTTAGAGTTGACTCTAAGTCAATAGCATTTTAAAAAAATTTCAGAGAAAGCTTGTTATATAAGTAGATCTTCGCACGAATCAGGACTCAAATAAAAACCTTCTACAGACAATTAAAAAGCTTTGTAGAAGGTCTCCTAATTAAGGTCTCATCAAGAAATATGTTTTTTTAATAGGTGAAGTTCCTGAGCAATATGATACAAATGGATGTTTGCACCTTTTAATGAGATTGGATAGATCTTTGTCTTTTCAGTTTCTAATCCATTTTGATAGCTAGCAGCATCGCACAAAACCACTCTTTTTTTCGCACATAGACATTCATCAGGCAATTCTTCTAATGAACGAAATAAAATAGGATTTATTTCAGCGATGCCTTCTTCCGCATACAAATGAAATTGGGTTCGATAAAAAAATTGTTTGACTGAACTTTCTGAAACAACAAAAATTTCTATTTCCTGTCTCCCCGCTTGTTCACTGTTGATCAAAGAAAGACTTTTGACGAATTTTCGAATGAAATTTTCATTCCATCTTAGTTGGATTTGATTTTTCTTTTTCCACTCTTCCAATATTTCTACAATTTTTCCGTACAGAAGTTGTTCTTTTTCTGATAGAAGATAGATCCTTTCCGGTAAAAATACTTGTCCATCTGCCCACAACGTACGGACAAATTGTAAAAAGGATTGCTTGAAAATAAAATTTTCTGCATCGTCGATTTCAGCGATACTAATAATCTGTAAAATCAATTCATTCAGTGATAGGTCATTGAGAACAAAATTTTTATAAACAACTTCGAAATCTTTTCTTAACAGCTCCATGTTCTCATTGGTATAATTTCTACTGTTGAACAAAGAAAAAATATAATAGACATCTTCTTCTTGTAAGTCTAGAATTCCTTTTTGCTCTTCCAATCCTTGACAGACTAATTGAAATAACGGCTTCGTTTCTGCGCTTTTCTTATCTTCTTCTTTCAGTCCAAGGGGAAATGCCTTTCTTCCGATTGCGATCTCTATTCCTCGTATGATAAAGGACTTTTCATCTTCCGAATATCTTCTTTTAAAAAAATGAGTCTCTACATAATCAATCAACTCGTTACAAGCTTCTTCTACATACGGATTTTTATTTTCATAGCCTTCCCAATTGACATAACGTACTAAAGCTAGCAAGATGTTCCGCGAGTCAAATTCTGGGATAATGATTTCTTTATTTTTCAAATAATCATTTTCTTTAAAAAAATCCAATACGATTTTTTTGATTGTATATACTTTGCTCAAAGAAATAAATTCAAGATCAGCCAGTTCTGTACTCGTGAATATACCATTAAAATAATAACTTAAAAACTTTAAAAAATAAGATTGACCGTACAGAAACTGTGTGAGCTCAGAAAGAGCAATACCATGTTTGAATACGAGTTTATACTTATGCTTCTCTCTTACTTGTTCTTTTATACAATATTCTAGACACTCGGCTAGACTTTCTAGATCGTGAAGGATCGTTGGTGTAGTCACCCTTAGAGAAATAGCTGTTTGTTCGATATCTATTTCTTGGAATTCAAATAATTGTTCACACAGATACACTTTTCTAAATATATTTCGCTCGATGTAATTTTCCAGCATTCCTGATACACGCCTCCAGTTTTTCTTATGAGTTTATTTAATCATATCTGTAAATCATATTTTTGTTTCCTTTTTATTTAGAAAAGCCCTTTCAAAAACCAATAAAAAAAGAAACTGGGACAAAAGTCAAACAAGCTCACAATTTCAGCCTCATTGTAGGTAGCTTTGAGCCGTTTGGACTTTTACCCCAGCCTCTTTCAAGAATGGTTATTCAAAGATGTCAGCGTCTAGTTCTTTGACTACATCTTTCAACAATTGGATACCAGCTGCGCTGTTACCATATGGATCTAGTGCCGGGCTGAAGACACCTATGCCGTAACGATTTGGCACAGCTGCCATCAACCCGCCGCCTACACCGCTTTTTGCAGGTACACCAACATGGACGGAAAACTCTCCTGATTCATCATACAAACCAGCAGTTGTCATAATTGATTTGACGATTGTAGCACTTTCTTCAGTAATGATTTGTTTGCCATTCCAAGGAGCAATTCCTTTATTTGCCAGCACAGCAGCTAATTTTGCTATGCCTGTAGCGGTGACATTGAGGGAGCATTGTCTGAAATAAGCATCGAGTATCTCCGGTACGTCTCCTTCGATCATTTGATTACCTTTCATATAGTAAGCAAGAGAGCGATTGATATCACCTGTTCTTGATTCAGAATGATAGATTTCTTCATTCAATGTGATATTAGGATCATCACAGATCTCTTTCATAAATGACAAGATTCGCTCAAATTTTTCATCTGCATCTTTACCGGCAATCAACGAGGTTGTTGCAATCGCTCCTGCATTAACAAAAGGATTCATTGGATGTTTGCGATGATTGATTTCCATATTCATGATAGAATTGAAGGCAAAACCGGTTGGTTCCGTGTTGATTGTTTGAAAGACTTTTTCTATTCCGTTGTCTTTGATTGCTAATAACAATACGGGAACTTTTGACATGCTTTCGATGGCAAAGCGCACATCGGCGTCTCCTCCCTCAATCAGTTGTTTTGTATCCAAATCATAAATCGCCATACCTAATTGTTTGGGATCCACTTCAGCTAATGCTGGAATGTAATCCGCCACTTGTCCTGTTTGATAATAGTGGAAATTTTTTCCAATCAATTGTTCTAATTCTTTTACTTCCATTTGAATAACCAGCTTTCATTTTTTATTTTTCTGCATGCTGGAATTTATGACGGCATGCGTAGATCGTAAATGGAATAACTAAGACGATAAGATAAGAAACAATCAGAATCGTTTCATAAATCCCATGCTGTCCAGCTGCGATACTAGCAGGTGGAACAAATGAGATACAAAAAGCAAAAAGTGAAGTCAAAAGACCTAAACAAGCAACGATTACTTTTACAACTTTTCCGCCTGGAACCTGATAGGCTCTTTCAAGGCTGTCATCTTTAAAAACCAGCTTCAAATAGCCCGCGAAAAACATAAAGTACAACATCAGGTAGATTACAACAGTCAATGACATCGCTGCAAGAAATGAAAGATTATTCCCCCCGCCGCTTAATGTAAAGACGGCTGCCCAGATTGTTGCAACGATCCCATTTGCGATCATCAAATGAGCAGGAACACCGTGTGTGTTTTCTTTTGCAAAATATTCA
Source organism: Enterococcus sp. FR204 (assembly GCF_031143325.1). Taxonomy (NCBI): domain Bacteria; kingdom Bacillati; phylum Bacillota; class Bacilli; order Lactobacillales; family Enterococcaceae; genus Enterococcus; species Enterococcus sp. FR204. Next base: position 5,113 of record NZ_JAKZIW010000050.1, read on the forward strand.
GGAAGTAATCCTTCTTCTGCTGCTACGTGAAGTGCTTTTGAAGGAGAGGTTACCCAAGAAGCAATTTCTCCGATGACACCTAAACAAACAAGAATCGCAAGAATTTTCGCAATCCATGCAAGATTTGGATCAATGTGTCTTAATAGGAATTCTAACGATTGAATCACCCCTGTATTAAGAGACAAACCATGTTGAGGTACTGTAGTAGCGACGGTCAATCCGCCAAAAGTATCTAAAATGATTGCCAGAATAACCAATACAAACATTGCTAATGGATAATCCTTTTTAGGGTTTTCCATTTCATTTGCATGACTGGCAGATGTTTCTACGCCCATATATGCTAAAATAAAGGAAACAAAAACAACCAGCGTAGGCAATTTCGAAAAATCAGGAATCAATGTTTTCATAGACAGTGTCGTTTGTAGTGGAGCGCCTGAAGCGACATAATGGATCCCTAAGCCAAACAAGACTAATGCTGGCAACAAGATACCAGCTACAAAACCGATCCGAGCAATCAATGAAGTGTATTTGGTTCCTTTTAACTGTGAGAGTAAAATAGCCCAGAAAATAATCAATAGGATTGCCAATTTCAGATATTTATTGTTTTGTATAGCACCAATACCCGTTGCATAGGATAATGCACCAGTTAAGAAATACAGCATGGTCAAGTAGCCAACTGTTATCTCAAACCATTGGAAAAAGATTGCGGCAAAACCGAATCGTTTTCCCAATGTGCGACTGACCCAAGTATAGACACCGCCTTTTTCCCATCCTTTCACCGTTGCCATCTCTGCTGCGCACAATGCCACAGGGATAAACCATAGCAAACCGCCTAATAACAAGAAAAATACTAAGCTGAAGCCTGAGGTCGCGAATGTGGGATATTCATATAATGAAACGACCATTGAGATGGTCATAGCCAAAAAGCCAAAGAACGTTAATTTTTTTGCAGGAATTTTCGTTTTGCTTTGTTGCATGAATCTTCCTCTTTTCTATTTGAATTTGTTTCAATTGAGTTTGTTGCCAAAGAAGAAAAAGTCCAATCCTTCTTCTTGTTCTTCTTTTGTAGTAGTGATCGTTGTAAAGTGCATCGCCGATTTTAAAATCACTGTTGTCAGCACATAGGCATACACGGCAGTAATGATGACACCAATCACTTGAATCCCTAAGAAGTACCAGCTGCTTAGATTCGTTAGTAAATGGCTGTTAGATGCAAAGATCCCTATCAGAATCGTACCTGTGAATCCGCCCATGCCATGAACACCCCACACATCAAGTGCATCATCCCATTGTTTCTTTTTACGAAAATCAACAGCAGCATGACAGACGATACCCGCAATGATCCCAATCAGCATGGCACTTTTTGCTTCTACATAACCGGCACAAGGCGTAATGGCTGCCAATCCAGCAACGGATCCTGTTAGTACGTCGACAAAATCAAAGCCATTTCCTTTTACTTTTGCAATGATCAGCCAAGTAATCATCGCAAATGCAAGAGCGATGAATGTTAAACCAAATGCATTGACTGCTTGTTCATCTGCTCGAAGTGCACCACCGGAATTAAAACCGAACCAGCCAAACCAAAGCAGTCCTGTACCGATAGCAGCTGCCATAAGACTGCTATGCTGACTTCTTTCTCCTAAAGGAATCTTTCTTTGACCAAGTGTGAGGATACATGCTAAAGAGCCGAATCCAGCTGTCGTGTGGATGACTGCTCCACCAGCGAAATCTCTAAATCCCATCTGATCCAAAAATCCGCCGCCCCATATCCAGTGGCAAACAGGAAAATAAATCAGCAGATTCCAAAAAATAACAAGTATAATATAGCCTTTTAAATTCAATCTCCCTGCAAAAGCTCCTGTCATCAAAGGAACGGTAATCACGATAAACATCAGTTGGTAAAGAAAGAACATTAAAAATGGAATCGTTGCACCATGAAACATGTTGGGGAAGCTTGTAACATGTCTCATCAAAAAGAAATCTGCCGGGTTTCCAATAACACCGCCGATATCCCGTCCAAAGGCCAATCCGAATCCACCAAATACCCACATAATCGTTGTTATCCCAACGGAGAGAAAAGATTGAGACATGATCGTTAGTATATTATTCTTCCGTGCTAATCCGCCGTAAAAAAAAGCTAGACCAGGAGTCATCAGACAAACCATTGCTGTACATAAAATCATGAATGCTGTATCTCCTGTATTGATAGGTAATGTATTCATTTTTTTCGCCTCCTTTCTACGATTACGAGTATAAAAGAAGGTGTAGTTGTTTTTTTCTTCTGTTTTTTTGAATTAATACTTGCATTTATAAAAGACAGACAATTAATAAAAGCTTGATGTGTTGTGCTCTTTTTCGTTTTTCACACAAATAAAGACAAAAAATAAACGGTCTTCTTTTTATAGAAAACCGTTTATTTTCGTCTTTTTTTATTTTTAAAGATATTTTTTCATAAGGAATAAAGAATACTTCATATAAAATATATAAAAAAGAACCGCAGCGAGTGTCGCTACGGTTCTCAAATTTGTTCTTCATTTCAACATAAGTTTTTCTTCAATTTGCTTATAATTTACGTGCAAAGAATGAAACGACTAATACTAAAATGATTGCACCGATCAATGATGGAATGATAGCCATTCCTGCAATTGTTGGTCCCCAAGTTCCTAGTAAAGCTTGTCCAATTGCTGAACCTACTAAACCAGCAATGATGTTTGCGATGATCCCCATTGATGATCCTTTATTCGTGATTGCTCCTGCAATTGCTCCAATGATACCGCCGACGATTAATGCCCAAATAAATCCCATTTTAAATTCCTCCTAACTGACTTTTTACTTCTTATTGTACACGTGGTTCGTTATTTTCTTTGACTTTTTGTGCACCTTTGCCTACAGCAGATTTTGCTTTATCTGTTTGGCGTGAAGCAAATTGTCCTGTTGATTTTGCTGCTTCTGTTACTTTGTCTTGTACTGTTTCTTGATCTTTTTGGTATTCTTCTTGTGTTTTGATGTCTGCAACATTCACATTCACTTCGATAACATCTAAATGTGTCATATTGTTTACTTCAGTACTGATCAATTCTTTGATTTGGTTGTAAATATCTTCGATGTCTTTACCGTATTCTACGATCACATCTAGATCCACAGCTACTTGTTTCTTACCTACTTCTGTATTGATACCTGCTGTTACGTTATCTGTGTTGACTAATTTTTCAGCCATATTTGAGAAAAATCCGCCATCTAATGTCAATAGACCATCTACATCTTTCAATGCATAACCGATGATTTTTTGGATGACTTTGTCTTCATAAGTCAATTCACCATTCATCATGCGGTTTTCTCCTTTTTCATTTGCCAAAACTGATCCATTTGTTGTATTCATGTTTTTGTTTTCCATCTTTGTTTCCTCCTATAATTTAAAAAATTGATCAACTATTCCTGACTGTTTCAAATAAAAACCGATTCCTGCGCCAATTGCTGTCATGATTATGATCAACAATGTCTTGAAAAATCCAATCGTTAACCATAAAACAGCTAGCAGTAGTCCAAGACCCCCAAAGATAATAGGGAGCTTGTATGCTGAAAATAGTTCTTTCATTATTTGGCCCTCCTATTCCACTCGAGAGTGCTTGTAGTCTCTTGTATCTTCTTGTTCTTCATAACCGCTGTATGTGACTGCCACTTTGACCGTTTCTTTTGTTCCAAGTACTCTAGTCACTTCTTCTTCGATGTCTTGCATCAATACACCTGTTTTCCCTACTAATGAAGAAGTTCGTTTCAAGTCTCCGTTGACATGGATATGGATTCGATTTTTCGTTGAACGTATCCGTACTTTAGGTGAATGAATGAACTCTTCTTCGTGTAAATGGGAACGTACCAACCCTTCGATCGCTTTTTTGTCGATTGTTAGTTTGCCATCTTCCCGTTTCATAACGAAAGTTCCTCTTGACTTTGGATAGAAAAGAACGACTAGCAAGATGATAATAGCAAGAACGGCAAATACTACAGCTGCCCAGAAAATATATTGTTGCATGTAGTAATTCGTTAAAGTAAAGAAGCGAAATCGTTCCAATTGTTCAGGCATAATATACGGCGCATTGATCAACGCAATCGCTAGAAATACTGAAAGTAGCAGTAAACTCATGATAACACCGATTATTTTTAACCCCTTATTCATTTTCCACCTCCTATAAACTTATTTTTACCCTGTAAATAACTCTACCGACAATCACAGTATAGATAGCGAACAGTTAGCATAGCACCAGTAAATAAAGCGCTACCAAACATTGTTGGATCATAACGGCGTTTTATTGCCAGTCTGATACTGAAATAACAATTGCTTACTTATTCTCTATTTACTTTTGATTGCTGGCTATACTTAAAGGATATTATTCAAGATTAAAAATTGCAAAGATTATGCTCAGTTATTATTACAAGATTCTATTTATTTATTAAATTTTTTCGGAGAATTAAAAAATACAATAAATAACTTTAGTTACTTTAATGCGTTCTTGCTTTATTTTTATATTATCATTTTTCTTATTCACTTCTTTGGTTTATACTATTCTTATAAATAAAAACGAGGTATGTCCTATGATGAAAAGATTGTACTATTCATTGATCATAACGATTGGCTATTTGATTGTATCAAATCTAGGAAATATGGTATTTGGTATCAGTAAAGAATTCAGTTGGACTACTACATTATGGGAATCTCTATTCTTTTTCATCTTCGTATTTTTGTTACAAAATTATCGAAAAAAATAAACATGTGCCATCTATCTGTTGGCACATGTTTTAGGATTTATGGTACTTTTTATTCGGCAATCTATTTTATTTTTCTACTTCTTCTTAATACCTCTAACACTTTTGATTTATAAACTAATCCAATGCATCTACTTGCGCTTATTAAGCTATTTCAGCTAGATAGTACCACCCCATGCGTCAATGCTTGATTTTCCTTTTGTATAACATTGTATAAGCAATAAAGGACAAATAAGTGGTGATTACACCAAACCATTGAATAAGAAAAATTCTGATACGTAAATAAACATGAACTTGAAAAAATTAATGAATCAGTTAGCTACTACGTAGTTGTCTTTTTTCTCATACAGTTCTGTTAACTTACACTTCTCTTCGCTAGATAATAAAAAATCCTCCAACTGTATTGTCCAATATAATCCCAGGCATCTAAACTAGCATTATAGAAGAGACACACATAGAATCTAAAATAACTGGTTTTAAATGTTTCTTACAATCAAAAAAAGCTGTTAAATGCACTCCACACCCTCATACTCTATCATTTTTTATAAACGATATATTTTTATTGTTTTTCGATAAAAAATAGTTGTTTTACAATAATTATTCTGCTATATTTTAGCTATCAAAGATAAAAGAGGGATAAAAATGAAATTTAAAACATTGCTATTAAAATTTGTCGTTTTAGGTATAAGTGCCGTATTTATTTTGTTCGGCGTACTTTTTTACACTCAGATCGCTACAAGCGAAAAAGGATTCAATTTTGATTGGCAGACCACATTATTTGTTTCTGTCATTTACTTTGCCCTTCTCCTAGGGATCGTTATTGCTTATTTCTTATTGAAACTATTGAAAAAAATCGAAGATAACCAAGCTTTTTCCACTCAAAGCTTAAACATACTAAAAAAAATCGAACGAACCATTTTGTTTATTGGTTTCGCTTTTTTTGGCTTACTTCCTAAATTTATGAAAGTAGCGGATTTAGACGATGCTCCAGGTTTGATGTTGGTAGGAATCGCTGTCGTATTCATTCCTTTTGCAGTATACACATTAACAAGCGTGCTGGAAAAACTGCTTGAACATGCGATTTTACTTAAGACAGATCATGATTTGACAGTGTGAGGTGCGACATGGCAATTATCGTTAATTTAGATGTAGTATTAGCTCAAAAAAAAATGAGTGTGACTGAATTGAGTGAGAAAGTGGGCATTACGATGGCAAACATCTCTATTCTAAAAAATGGAAAAGCAAAAGCCATCCGTTTTTCCACTCTCGAAAAAGTCTGCCAAGTTTTGGAGTGTCAACCGGGTGATTTGTTGATCTATAAAAATGACTCGAATACTATACCAGAAGAATAAAATAAAGTAGAACAAACAGTAAATAAAAAATAATCTGAATGATAGATGTGTGAGACTTTTAGAAGTTATTTACGTCTATTATTCAGATTTTTTATTTCGATTGAATACCGTTTTATCTATAAATAAGATATGTACTGACTCATACAAAGGGGGCCTTTTCTTCTCCATGTACTATCACTTTTCCTGATACAACTGGTTTCCTGTTACGTTGTAGTTGGATCTGCTTTTAGTATAATACTTTATTCATTCCACCAGACTGATAGCAGTTTGAGCAGTCTAAATAATCATGTAGTATTACAGGCCATTCTGTTTCATACCTTGAAGTGCTTAAAACTTCAGCTAATGGCCCATTGCGTTAACTCTTACTCCATTCTTTTTTAGTAAACTCCCATATATACTGTAAAGCCTTCTATATATTATGTCATGTTGCTTTTTACCATTTACTATGTAGTTTTGATAAAATAATTTGAATAACAGTGATGGACTATTCTTTTTTATTTTTAACATTATTTTGATAATAATGATTATTTATTTAAAAATACATTAGATAACATTTGTTACGACACGAAAAAGCTTCACAAACAAATATCGTTATTTTAAAATGAGGGCGAACTCACACAATTAGGAGGAATAGTATGCCATTTATTGTTTACTTTTTTCTTTCATTACTCGTGATCTATATTCCATTACCAACATTTTTCCTGCTCGTCAATCGTCTAGCAGAGCAACATGATACGATTGCTGCTCTTACGAAACTTTGTTTACTTCTATTTGTTTGTCTAGATTACTTTACGAGCTATTATTGGCTAAAACAGACAAGAGTAAAAAAGAGATATTATTTCTTCCTTGTCTTTTTCAATCTCTTTGAGTTTCTGATCCATTGCTTTTTACTTCATCAGTATCATACGATCCATTTGTGGATCATCCGGGTTTTCCAAGTGGTCGTATTATTTTGTATGTTCACCTTTCCTATCTCAAGAAAATTTAGGGAGGCATTGTTTTATTAAAGAAGCTTCTCTGTATCAATAAAGACACATTTAAGGAAAAACTTTTAAAAATCTAATTGGGAATTTGCCCGCATAAATAAGAGGCTGTGACAAAAGTCTTGTCACAGCCTCTTATTCCGAATAAACAGTGTTCAAAAGCTTGCATCTTCGATAATAAGCCCAACCAAATGAAAAATATGAGAAGCTATTTTTGTTTGGCTGTTCTTATTACTTGATGAAGAACAGCTTTTTCACGACCTCTTTTTAAAAGTCTTTTTACAGTTTTCGAGCAAAGAATGATACGATTAGTACTAAAATGATGGCACCAATCAATGATGGCACGATTGCCATTCCTGCAATACTTGGTCCCCAAGAACCTAATAATGCTTGACCAAGTGCTGATCCAACTAAACCTGCTACGACATTTGCAATAATCCCCATCGAAGAACCTTTATTCGTGATTGCTCCTGCAATTGCTCCGATAATTCCTCCGACGATAAGTGACCAAATAAATCCCATGTTTCGTTCCTCCTAATGTTTTACTTCCTTATTACTGAACCCGTGGTTCTGTATTTTCTTTTACTTTTTGTGCGCCGCTTCCAGCTGCTGATTTTACTTTATCTGTTTGATTCGAAGCAAATTCACCGGTTTTTTTCGCTGCGTCAGTTACTTTGTCTTGCACCGTTTCTTGATCTTTTTCAAATTCTTCTTTTGTTTTGATGTCCACTACGTTAGCGTTGACTTCGATCACTTCTAAGTGTGTCATATTTTTTACTTCTTTGCCGATTACTTCTTGCATTTCTTCAAAGATTTTTTCGATATCTTTGCCATATTCCACAATGACATCCATATCAACTGCTACTTGTTTTTTACCGACTTCTGTTTCGATCCCAGCCGTTACATTATCTGTATTCACAAGTTTTCCTGCCACATTAGAGAAGAAACCACCGTTTGCAGATAATAAACCGTCTACTTGTTCAATTGCGATTCCGATGATTTTTTGCACAACTTTATCTTCATAATTCAGCTCACCGCGCATTGAATCTTCCTGTTCAGAATCATGCTTTCCTTGGTTATTTGTATGATCAGAACCAAGTTTTCCTTGTCCGTTTGTGTGGTCAGAACTAAGTTTTTCTTGTGCTTTCGCATGGTCAGAAGGATGTTTTTGCTCTTCCACAGGTTTAGAAGGATCGATTGCATCATGTTGTTCTGGAACTTTAGATTCTGGAGTTCCTGGATGATGAGGTGCATGCTTTTCTGCATCATGTTTCTTCTCTTCTACTCCTTGTTGAACGTTAGGGACTACTGGATCTGGATGTGCAGATACTGGTGCTGTTTTGTTCTTTTCATCGTTCACACCATTTGATTGGTTTGGTGTCGTTGGGTCTGGATGTGCAGACACTGGTTTTTGGTTGTTCATTTTATTGTTATTATTTTTGTTATTGTTATTCATGGATGTTTCCTCCTAAGATTTAAAATAGTGATCTAAGATTTTCGTTTGTTTCAGATAAAAACCGATAGCGACGCCGATCGCTGCCATGATCAAGATCAATAAGGTCTTGAAAAAGCCCACGGTGATCCATAAAACGGCTAATATCAATCCAAGTACCCCAAAGATGATAGGGAGCTTGTATGTCGAAAATAGTTCTTTCATTTTTGGTCCCCCCCTATTCTACTCGTTTGCGGTCATTGCTTCGTTTAGCTGGTTCTTCAAAGCCTGTGTATTTCACCGATACTTTCACTGGCTCTTTTGTTCCCAATATGTGTTGTACTTCATTTTCGATTTCTTTCATCAATGTTCCTGTTTTACCAATGAGTGCTGAAGTTCGTTTCAACTCCCCTTTTACATTGACGGCGATCTTGTTTTTCGTTGCTTTGACATTTACTTTTGGTGAATGGATGAATTCATCTTCATGCAAGTGAGAACGAACCATTCCTTCAATTGCTTTTTTATCCAACGTCAACTCCCCATCACCATGTTTCAGTAGAAAGTTTCCGATTGTTTTTGGATAAAACAGGAAAACAAGTAACGTGATAATTGTCAAAATAGCAAATGCAACGGCAAGCCAAAATACATATTGTTGCACGTATGAATTAGTGATGGAAAAGAATCGAAACTTCTCTAGCTGAAAAGGCAATGGATAGGTTGCACTTAATAGTATCGCAAACAAAAGCACAGATAGCAAAAGTAACGTTCCGATCACTCCGATCGTTTTTACACCTTTATTCATTTTCGCACCTCCTCATAGGGGTGAAACGATCAACTTCTTATAAGTTGATCGCTTCTCCACCAGTTACTCCGTAAATTTGGGCTGTAACATAACTTGCTTTATTCGATGCTAAGAAAACATAAACTGGTGCTAATTCTCCTGGCTGACCTGCACGTTCTAGTAAACTTTGCTGACCAAATTCAGGGATCGAATCAGAAGGTTGTCCTTCGTCTAGTTGTAATGGTGTCCAGATTGGACCAGGTGCTACACCATTTACACGGATTCCTTTAGGTGCAAGCTGTTTTGCTAAACCGATCGTAAAGTTAGCGATTGAAGCTTTTGTTGCTGCGTAATCTAATAAATGTTCGCTTGGATTGAATGCTTGAACAGAAGTTGTTGTTACGATTGCTCCTCCTGCTGGGATATGCGGAACAGCTTCTTTCACTAAAGCAAACATAGCGATGATGTTTATCATAAATGTGTCTTTGACTTGCTCAAGTGGTAACTCAGCAATAGACTGACAAGAAATTTGCTGTCCTGCGTTTAGTACCATCGTATCTAGCCCGCCAAGTTCACTCACGGCTTTATCTATGATTTCTTTAGGTGCTTGTTCGTCACGAAGATCAAAAGGTAGTAAGACAATCTTACGTCCTGCATCTTTCACGTATTTTGCTACTTCCTCTGCATCTTTTTCTTCTCCTGGGAAGAATTGAAGAGCGATATCTGCCCCTTCTCTAGCAAATGCAATCGCTGCTGCACGACCGATCCCTGAATCTCCACCAGTGATTAGTACACGGCGGTTTTCTAGTTGATTATTGCCTTCATAGGATTCTTCTCCACAATCAGGAACAGGAATCATATTCTGCTGTAAAGCTGGTGTATCCTGATCTTGTTTAGGAAATTTCTCCGTATGGTACAAGTTTCGCGGGTCGATTAATTTTGGTTCTGTCATTGCTGTATTCCTCCTAGTTTTTAAAT
>NZ_JAKZIW010000051.1:0-14992 GCF_031143325.1 Enterococcus sp. FR204
TAACGGTTGTGTAAAAATATCATTTTAGAGCATGAAAAAAGGAGTGGATTTCTCCACTCCAAAAAAGTCTAACTTTTGGGGGTCACTACATTTGTCACAGCCCTTTTTGATTATTATTGGATATTCACGTCTATCACTTGATAAAATGCATTTGTCGTATCGCTGATATTCCATACTGCTAAAATCACATTATATCCTTTTCGATCCTGCGGAAGTGTGATCGTTTGGTTGACTGTTTTTGGTGGAACAGTTGCTTTGTCGTCTATTTTTGTGATCAATTCAAAATCACTAAATTTCAAAGGTTGATTAGGATTCCAAGTTGGTTTGGTAATGTAGTAATCCCAAGTACTTGTCCGATGTTGTGCTGTTAAATTCCAAGTAATATTTAATGTTCCTGGATTAACCATGTTTTTATGCCATCTGTTAGATGTCTGTTCATCTAAAGGCTCAAAGCCGCTGACTCCTGCACTAGCAATTTTTCCATCAATGAATGTATTTTTGGTAGCTTCGATACTTTGCGGTTCCCATTGTGCTCTTCCGACATTTTGATTTAAGTTTCCTGCTGCTGATGTTCCTAGGTATGCACGGCTTCCTGGAGAAGTAATATAACCATGCGCAAAACCTGGAATGCTAAAACCGAACAACCCTAAACTAACTAACCCAATAAACAATAACGTACTAATCTTTTTCATGTAGAAACCTCCTTCATTTGATAACCACATTGTAAACGCTTTATTGCATTGACACAAACATTATGCTTTTATAATTTTATGTTGAAGTAAAAAAGGTGAAAAAAGTAAGATGCAGATTATAACAGAAGTAGACGAGAAAAGTACAAATAGAAAACATGAGAATCAAATCATATGATCTTTTTCAAAAACATCATTCATATAAACAAATGTTCAACTTTTTAATAACAACAATTATCAATTTTTTTCTTACTTCACAAACTAAATACAGGTCTTGCTGTGAGCCTTCATGGTAAACTACTATTATAGAAAGGAGTTAGTAAAATGAAGATGATAAAAGATATTCGTTTTTGGGTTTGTGTTATAGGAATTGTCATATTAGGCTTTTTATCAGGGTTGCTTAGCGGAAATCCCGGAGAATATTACTATTCTTTGCAACTTCCACCATTTGCACCACCTAGCTGGATATTTGGGCCGATGTGGACCTTACTGTATATATTGATGGGTATTTCTCTTTATTTGTTACTTAATCACAACAACAAAAAACAGCGAAACAATCTTGTCGGTCTTTTTGTGATTCAGTTCATTTTTAATTTTATATGGTCTGCTCTATTTTTTAATTTAAGAAATATTTTCATTGCAGCAATCGATATTACACTTTTAGTTATTTTCTTGTCAGTGCTTATGTATCAGTTGTGGCTGCATCATCGCCTGGCAATGTGGCTCATGATTCCTTATTATTTATGGGTACTATTCGCAACTCTATTGAATTATTCAATTTATTTTTTAAACTAAGCGCTAAAAAGAGACGTCCTGTAATTTAACACATAGAAAAAGTGCCACCTAAGTTAGATTTTTTGTCTAATTTAGGTGGCACTCTTTATTAACCAAACTATTTTTTTCTAGTACCCACTTGTTGTTCCATACTCATTATTCTGGTCATAACCATAACCATTTTGTTCCTGTCCAGCGTAAGGATCATAACTTTGAGTATCTTGACTTGGTGTATAGTACTGACTTGTATCTTCTGTTTGCTGATAATAGGTATTCGGATCTTGGTACTGATCATATGTGTTTTCTGAATAGGAAGAATAATCGGTGTACCCTTCACTATTCGATCCATCACCGTTTGTCGAATCGCCATCTTCCGAATCATCAAAGAACATCATTGAAGCATTCTCATTTTTCAAATTAGGTAATGTATCGCTTGTTTTTATATTTAATTGTTTCTTCAGTTCATTTTGGATCGAAAGAAGATCATTTTTTCCTAAAATTTGATAGTAGATATCATTGATCATTTGTCCTTCGCCTTGCAACTGGTCTTGTTTGATTGTTTCAAACGCCGGGGTGTAGTTCGTCGCTACATCAAGCATGTCATCCCAATCTAAGTCCGTCGTCACATTGTTCTCAACTGCTTTTAAAATTTTTCTATAATTGCTTACGCCATCTAAACTTAAAACTTTATTGACGATTTTCGTCACTACTTCCCGCTGACGACGTTGTCGACCGATATCGCCTTCTGGATCTTCGTGTCGCATTCGAGAATAGGCTAAACCTTTTTCTCCATTCAATGTTTGTTCACCTACTGGTACATGGACACCATCCAAAGTAAAGTCAATTTTATTATTCACTTTGATGCCACCGACCGCATTGATCAAATCTTCCATACCATCCAAATTGATCGTTACATAATGATCAATAGGAATATCGAGCAGTTGCTCAATTGAATCCATGGCCATTTCGACACCACCAAATGCATAGGCATGATTTAATTTATCTACCGTTCCATAACCTACGATATTCGTATAAATATCTCGGTCCAAACTGATGATCGTTGATTTTTTTTGTTTCGGATTAACTGTTACTACCATCATCGTATCAGAACGTCCTTGTTCCGTTCTTCCTAATCCACCGGTATCTAAACCTAATAGCAAAACCGAAAAAGGTTCTTTGTCATCAATGCTTACTCTCTCAGAACGTTTGGAGGATATTCGATTAGAGTTTTTAGAAATTTTGTTTACTGTTTGGCTCGCTTCTCCCATAAATCTGATTCCGTATGCTGATAATCCGGCAATCAGCAAAACGAATACCCCTAACAAGGTTAATAGAACTTTTTGCCATCGCTTCATAATACACCTCTGTTTCACATTTTCTAAAATATTGTCTCATATAACTGTTCAATCAGCAAATTCACTTTTTAATCATAAGAAAACTTTAAAAAACATTTTTGTGTAACGATTATTATTTTTTAAAATTTCTCAAAATTCTTAACTATCATACCATACCGTGAAAAAGATCGAAAGACCGAATACACGCAGTTCGCAATCGTTTTATCTTTTTTTATGTATTTTTTCCAGAAAAAGCGAACAACAAGGTATTTTCCAAATAATCGTGCAGTAAAATGATCACACATACCTTTCCCATCTTTTTAACAGTCTTTGCCTACCGTTCAGATTATCATTCGATTTCACGAAAATTTCTTCCTATGACTGGTCCTTTTACCCATCTTCTATTCGTTTTATTTCCAGCTCACTGCATGGCTCTTAAAATGACTCGAACTAGTGATTGCATTACCATCATCTTTTAATGGATAGATATGCTCCTCTTCAAAGTAAAACGATTTTCTTTTAAAGTAATAGAATTGACATGGTAATGAGTAAGTATACTAGTGGTTTCACAAATGGTCTTTTATTCAACATCCAAAAACTGAAATTTCTTTAAAATCCATTACTAACGAAGAAAATGTTCCTTGCTTGATAATTAGTTAGGACATGTCAAGTGAACAAATGCATTTACTTAGCCAAAAAATCTAAAAACTTCATAAATAGACAAAAAGACACGACTCTCTAAGAAGTCGTGTCTTTATTCAACAAATTATTATAATTTAGTCACTTCAGCAGCTTGAGGTCCGCGTGCACCTTCAACAATCGTGAATTCTACTTCTTGACCTTCTTCTAGGCTCTTGAAGCCGTCTCCTTGAATTGCTGAGAAATGAACAAATACGTCATCTCCGCCGTCTACTGTAATAAACCCAAATCCTTTTTCATTGTTGAACCATTTAACCGTTCCGTGTTCCATAAATGTATAGCCTCCAAAAAAGTTCTTGCAAGTAACCTTGCAAGAACATTATACCCAATTTAGAAAACTCTAGCAAGCTTTCGCTCTTTTATTTTCCAAATTATTTTTAAGACTGATATGACGGAGGAAATGGTTATTTTGCTGCTTCGAAACGTTTGTTTACTTCATCCCAATTAATAACATTCCAGAATGCTGCAATATAATCTGGTCGGACATTTTTATATTTCAAATAATAAGCATGTTCCCAAACGTCCAAACCTAGAATTGGTGTCTTTCCTTCCATCAATGGAGAATCTTGATTTGCAGTAGAGGTAATAGCTAATTTTCCATTTTCCATTACAAGCCAAGCCCATCCAGAACCAAATCGTCCAGCGGCTGCTTTTTTGAATTCTTCTTTAAAAGAAGAAAAATCACCAAAAGCTTCATTAATCGCTTCTTTTATTTCTCCTGTAGGTTCGCCACCAGCATTTGGTGCCATGATTTCCCAGAAAAATGAATGGTTAGCATGTCCGCCACCATTGTTACGTACAGCTGTCTTGATATCTGTTGGAATAGCGTCCATATCAGATAATAATTCTTCTATTGTTTTTTCGCCTAATTCTGGGTATTTCTCAATTGCTGCATTTAAATTCGTCACATAAGTATTGTGATGCTTATCATGATGCAGATGCATCGTTTCTTCGTCAATATAAGGTTCCAATGCGTCATATGCATAAGGTAGATCTGGTAATGTGTAAGTCATAAAAAAATTCCTCCTCAATGTTTTCTTAATAATGTCTACATTACAAAGAGTAACAAAGAGAAGGAAATTCTTCAATTGTTATGCCTAGTCGTCTTTTTCACTTTGACCTACTTCTTCTTCAAAAACCTCAGTTTCTTTAAAAATAAACAACTTGCTGAAAATATAGTTCGCTAGGATAACAATAATTTGAGTGATGATTTTCGCCACATACTCATTGCTGTTCATAACATTAATCAACAATACCATTGCCTCCATGTCCAATCCGTAAGAAAGGATACGGTAGAAGAAGAACTTACCGCATTCAATAAGTGCATGTGTAAAATTCGGTGATTTTGAATGGAATACCCAAAGTTTGTTCGTTACAAAAGCAAACAATACAGAACAAAACCACGAAATAGAATTGGATAAGGCCATACTTAAATCAAAATATTGGCGTGCGAGAGCAAAACTAACAAAATTTACAATCGTAGCCAAACCACCAAAAAAGAGATAGACTAGTATCTCCCAATATCCTTTTGCTTCTAAATATCCTTTTAACTGTCGATACTGCTTCATGAGCCAACCTACCTTATTAAAAATTCTTATTTATCATACTCTATATTTCAATAACTTTCATCTTTATTTAAAAAAATTAATTTTTTTTGATCCTTTGCCTTTGTCTCTGCTTGGATCGTCACATGTGTAATACCATATTTTAATTTTAATAAAGAAATTATACGAGGATATATCTTTTCAATCTCGCTTAGTAGCTGATCTTCAAAATCAATATGTCCGTCGAAAATAATTATCTTTTCGCTATACTGCCAAATATGGACATGATGAACATCCTTTACCCCATCGATTGCTTCAATTTCTTGTTCCATTTTTTCATAGTCGATAGCAGGTGCACTTTGTATTAAAATAGCGGCAGCTTTTTTGATCACCATTATCGCTTCTATCAATATATATATCGAAATGATCAGTGTAATAACTGGATCGATCCAGTAGATATCGAAAAAACGGATCAAAATTGCTCCGATAATCACACTTACCGAAGACAGTGTATCACTTAACAAATGCAAATAACTAGATTTTATATTCAAACTTTCATCTGCTTCTTGTCGTAATAATAATACTGAGAACAAATTCGCGAGCAATCCAATAACTGCTACTGTTAGCATCAAATGACTATTTATCTTTTCTGGTGAAGTGAACCGCTTGAATACTTCAACGGTTAAAAACAAGGATAATATGATCAATATGAATGAGTTGATGAAAGCACTCAATATTTCTAAACGCTGGTAGCCATACGTACGTTTTTTATTTGCTTCTTTTCGGGCCATTTTTTGTGCCCCGTAAGAAAAAATAATTGCCAATGTATCACTAAGGTTATGGAAAGCATCTGAAACAAGAGACAAACTCCCTGACATAATCCCTCCAATAAATTCTGATAAAGTGATCACCGCATTCAAAACCACTACTCCAAATAGTTTTTTTGATGATCTCTGTGGCTGTGTAGGCACTATTCCTTCCTCCATTTTATTTATATTGGATAGTCTTTAGACAAGAATAACATTTTTTTGATATTTCACCAATCATTCAGCTGTTTCCCTAAAGCACTTGTATTTCACTTGATACTTCGCTAGAATTGCAAGTGATGACACTACTAGATGAGGAGTACTTATGACAACAAAACAATTAATTATCAGTTCCTTTATACGATTCAAAGACCTAAAGGAGGCGAGAAATGTCCCATTTTGGAAAGCCATTGTCTATCTTTTAGTTTTGAGTATAATTATGGCTTTGCCAATCTCTTTTCAAGTTTTTCAAGTCTTAAACAACATTCAATTGGATGGGCAAAAGATTGCTACTCGCATTCCTGATTTTACAATCCAAAACGGGCAGCTTCAAACCGAAGAAAAAGAAGGATTCATTTACCAAACAAACTCCATTATCTTCACATTTGATCCAGAGGGAAAACGAACAGAACAGGACATCTCTACTGATTTGATGGGAAATTTTGTTAGTGTCGGGATGTTAAAAAACAAACTTATCATAGCTCTTCCTAATACAGGCACGACTTCTGCTTTGTTGAACAATAACCAATTAGAACTTCCCTACACCAATGAATCTTTAAAAAACTTAACAGGTAAGCAGCTCCGTTCTTTTTTAAGTGAAGCATCTATACCACTTTGGATAAAAGTCCTGACATTTATATTTTCTATTTATCTTAGTTTTCTGAATCTGCTGATCACTTTGCTATTTACCAACATTGCTGCTTTTCTCTATGCACGCTTTCGACTAACAAAAGCTACTTTTCTTGATTGTTTAAAAACATTGATCTATTCAATTTCATTGCCTACTATAATTGCAACAATCTTGATGGTCTTTCTTCCTTCTTTTGACACTAGCGCCTTCATTGCTTTTGCAGGAATCTTTATTTTTGCTCAAGCTGTCAAAGGATGGGCAAAAATATCGATCAATTAAGAAATAAAGACAACTCGTTATTTCTACTTCAATAGACCCTTTTAGAGGTTGTGACATTTTTTTTGTCACAGCCCCTTTTTTATTTGAAAAATATTTCTTTCTCAAAAAACAAGCAAGGCGCTTCAAAGTTCTTCTTGTATGCGCTACACTTAGAGTAAAGAAAGGCGGGAAATTAACTATGTCAGAAAGAATCATTTATGCAGATCGTCCATTTCGTGATGAATTTATCGAAGAAATCCATACTATAGCGCCTGGTTATATCTTTAAAACAGAATTACAACCAGAGGATCTACAAAATGTAGAGATCAGTTTGGGCTGGAACTCAGACTACCAAGAAAAACTATTAGCCTCTTCTACCTTGAAATGGGTCCAATCTATCTCAGCTGGTGTTGATCAGCTACCCCTTGAGACTTTTTCAAAGAAACATATTTTACTTTCAAATGGTAGTGGCATCCACAGTGAATCGATTACGGAGCATGTCTTAGGAATCATCCTTGGGTATTCTCGTGGTCTTTTTCAAGCACAAAAGGCACAGAGTGACATGAAATGGTTAGGTTCATCGGTCCATTACCAATCTATCCAAGGAAAAAAAATACTAATCATTGGAACTGGCCATATTGGAAAAATGATTGCAAAAAAATGCAAAGCATTAGACATGAACTGCTATGGAATCAATACATCCGGTCATCCAGCAGAAGGAATGGAAAAGACTTTTTCTTTAAATCAACTAAAGGAAGTTCTTCCTGAAGTAGATTTCGTAGTCAATATCTTACCTCTAACGGAGGAAACAACTGGGCTCTTTGATCAGCATATGTTTGAACACTTTGATCCAAAATCTGTATTCATCAATGTTGGCCGTGGTGCTTCTGTTAAGACACAAGATCTGGTGCAGGCTTTAAATAACCAGCAACTTTCCTTTGCAGCATTAGACGTTTTTGAGGAAGAGCCTCTTCCACAAGATCATCCTCTTTGGAAAATGGACAATGTACTGATTACTTCCCACATTGCAGGTTTGACACCTGATTTTCAAAAGAAATTAATGGCTATTTTTTTAACCAATCTGAAAAGCTACTTTGCCACCCATGAGCTTCAAACCAATCAAGTAAAATTGTCTGCAGGATATTAATAGCTGAAAACAATATTTTCAAAAGAAAAAAGAGAAGGTGACAAAAATTGTGTCACCCTCTCTTTTTTTATTGTTTTTTAAAGTGATAGGTTGGCTCCTCCAGGTTGGGATCATAATCAACAAGTAAATCATATCCTTTAAAGAACCATTCATCTGCTTCCTCGATAAAAAAAAGTGTCCCATCCATTTCCACTTTCTTTACAGGATGTTCTGGCTGTTCAACTGACATTCCAATCGAAAAACCATCATGAACCTCTGTTTTGCCGTAGACTTTTCCAAAAAAACGTATTCCGTAAGTTTCTGGCAGATCAATTTCTGAGTCAAACCACTTTTGTGCTTTTGGCGTTACCGTTAATTCCATCCCAACAACCTACTTTCTCTTTTCTTTCTATTGATTCATCTTATCGTCTAGAATATCCACATCGCCTGTCTCTCCAATCACCAGTAGATTATCATTTTCACGAACATATTCATCTGCTGCAGGAGAAGCGATAACCGTTTGATCTACTCTTCGTATGGCGACTACTGTTAAGTCAAAACGTTGTCTGAAATTTAATTCAGCTAATGTTTTGTTGAAAAATTTAGGATTGGAGACTCGGATTTCTGCTAAAGAATATTTATCTGACAGCTCTAAGTAGTCTAGAATATTCTTTGATACTAAGTTATGTGCAATCCGTATCCCCATGTCTCGCTCAGGGTGTACGACACGATCTGCTCCGATCTTCTCTAGTACACGGGCATGGTACTCATTTTGGGCTTTTGCTAAAATATTCGGTACGCCCATTTCCTTTACCATCAGAGTAACTAAGATACTGGCTTGGATATCTTCTCCAATAGCGACAATTACATGATCGAAATTTCTTATACCTAATGAACGAAGTGTCATCTCATCCTGTGCATTTGCCACAACAGCATGAGTGGCTATATTCATATATTCATTGACTCGATCTTCATTACTGTCAATAGCCAGTACTTCTTGTCCAGCTTCGATCAGTGTACGGCAGATGCTTCCGCCAAATCGTCCAAGGCCTATAATTGCAAAATTTTGTTTCACCATTTTCCTCCTTTAGTATCTTCTTTTCTCAGTATAACAAAGCCTTTCCAAAAACAAAAGCAAGCATCATTATTGTAAAAAAGCCAAGAAAAATAATAGTTATTTTCTCAGCTTTTGATTATCCTCTTTATCATCGTTTTTATTTCACCAAACCATGTTTAAACGCATAGATAGCTGCTTGAGTTCGGTCTTCTACCTCTAACTTAGCTAATATATTCGACACATGCGTTTTAACTGTTTTCAGTGTGATAAACAATTCATCCGCGATTTCCTGATTACTTTTCCCTTCAGAAATCAGCATCAAAATTTCATTTTCTCGATTCGTTAATTCTTCATGCAATACTGGATCATTTCGCCGACTCATTTTTTCCATCATTTTTGTTGTCACTTCAGGTTCCAATACTCGCTCGCCGCATTGCGTAGCCCTTATAGCATCAGCTATTTCATGTGCGGTAGACGTCTTCAACAAATATCCTGCTGCTCCTGCTTCAATTGCAGGATAAACTTTTTCATCATCAATAAAACTTGTGACGATAATGATTTTGGCTTTTGGCCAATCTTTTAAGATTGCTTTTGTTGATTCGATGCCATCCATTTCTTCCATGACTAGATCCATTAAAATGACATCTGGTCGAAGTGCCATCGCCTTTTCATAGCCTTGACGTCCATTTTCAGCTTCTCCAATCACTTCAATGTCTTCTTGGATAGATAAATAAGAAGAGACGCCTAAGCGTACCATTTCATGGTCATCTACTAATAAAACTTTTATCATCTTTATCTATGCCTCCTTCATCAAAGGGACCTTGATCTCCACGCTCGTACCTTGCCCTTTAAAACTAATGATTTTTACTGTTCCACCAATACCAGCTACTCGTTCTTTGATATTGTTCAATCCATAACTTCCCGTTTTGGTTTCATTCATATTAAATCCTGTCCCGTCGTCAATGATACGTAATAAAAGATTGTTATCTATTTTATGCAAATAGACTTCTAATTCATTAGCCTTAGCATGTCTTAATGTGTTTGATAACAATTCTTGAACGATTCGGAACAAGTGATCCTCAATGGAACTAGTTAATTTTACATCTTCTACATCCCATTTTAGCGAAATCTGGATTTTATTCTGCAATTCCTTCAATAACTGCTCAATGCCTTGTTTTAAACTTTTTTCTTCTAAATTGACTGGACGCAGATGAAGAAGCAGCGCACGCATCTCAGACTGGGAAGCGTTGATGATCTCTGCCACCATTTTCAACTGCTTACGGAACATTTCTGGTGTCTCACTTTTTTCTGCTTGCTCCGTCAATGCCGACATCATCATCATCGCTGCAAATAATTGCTGTGAAACTGAATCATGAAGCTCACGAGCTAATCGATGCCTTTCTAATTCTAAAATCTCTTCTTTGGTTTGTCCATCTACATATTGAGGACGGCTAGTCATAATCTGTAATTCACTGGATACTTCGATCATTTTTTCTTTTATTTTAGTAATTTCCATATCAATATCTTTGATGTACAGATCATCCGACGCGCTTGGGATCGGCTGATGCAAAAGTTTGGATTCATAATTGCCAGAAGAAAGTGCACGAAGCTTTTCTTCGATTTTCCCGTATTTTGCCTTTTGAATAAGTGATAACAATAGAAATACGATCAATCCTACACCTAATGAAATTGCCATCAAATGGAAGATAAGCGGAACGTATAATAAACGCGCACGCAGCAATTCTCCCCACCAATGACTTTGGTTACTGGCATAAAAATAAGTGAAAAGTGAAAATAGAATAATAAGGAAAGCCGCAATCCCCGAATAAACAGCTAGCATTGCTTTGGATATTCTTCCCATCATATTCGTATCACCTCGACATCTCCAACCAAGGTATTGGTAATGATCTTCAATCTGCGAGGATTTTCATCATAATCACTGCTGCAGATTTTGATCTGTTCGTTTTTTAAGGAAAACTGCTCTTCTTCAAACAAGACATTTCCTACTAATGTCGCATGCTCTAAACGAATAGCCACTCCCAGGGGTACTAAGATCCGTGTTCTGCCTATCCCTTTTCTTACAATCACAATATTATCATCTTTTGGCAAAAGTGTATTGCCCAAATCGATGATAGTATCACCAGAAATGATGGCAATGTTGATATCATCCCATTCATAGACGTCGTTTCCAATACGTTGGTTACCAAATAATTGCTGTCTTTTACGCTCATTATTATGTGTTTTTAATTGCTCTGTTTGGACCATCATGATCTGTTTTTTTCGCCAAAAAGCATTTTTTGTCAAATCTATTCCTGAAATCTCTACACCTTTCAGGCCGATAAATAAAACGGCCAATACAACCATCATCCATAAAGCAGGACTGTTGACTAAGCTAAAAAAAATGACCAAGCTCCCTAAGATCAATTGAAAATTTTGAAATTTAGTACGAGGATATTTGCGCATAGCTAGATATATATTGAAAATACCGAATATTACTAAAAGCAAAAGTCCAGTATTGTTTACGATTTGCCAAACAGCAAATAACAGCAGCAGTGCTTCGGCTACCACAAAAAAACGCCAAGAACTATTCATCGCTTTTTCTCCCTCCTGACACATTCTCATTTCATCATACCTATTTTTTTGACTGTTGGCTATAGGACTTTAGATGTAAGATCGTTCAGTGAAAACTGCAATACTCAAAGAGAAAAGATCTAGAGTGCGTCATCAGTAAGATGAACTCTCTAGATCTTTCAGTCAGACTACGCTTGTTCTACTTTGACGATTTTAACTAACATATCGCCACCTGGTGTAGCAATGGTTACTTCATCATTTTTACGTTTGCCAATCAATGCTTGCGCGATAGGAGAATCATTGGAAATCTTTCCAGAAAACGGGTCTGCTTCAGCACTTCCGACAATCGTGTACTCTTCTTCATCTCCATCAGGCAACTCGATGAACGTAACTGTTTTACCAATCGATACCTCATCTGCATCTACGCCGTCATTATCGATGATTTGTGCAAAACGGATCATATTTTCAATTGTTGTGATTCTTCCTTCAACAAATGCTTGTTCATCTTTAGCTGATTCGTATTCGGAGTTTTCGGAAAGATCTCCGAAACCGCGAGCGATTTTGATTCGTTCAATGATTTCTCCGCGTTTAACTGTTTTTAGTTCTTCTAATTCTTTTTCTAATTTTTCTTTACCTTCTAGAGTCATTGGATAAACTTTCTCTACCATGTGTAACGTCTCCTTTTTTCGATAAAATACCGCAAAAGGTAATCTTTTGAGGAATATAGTCCAAAAAAGATTACCACACTTTTCTTAAAATGTAAATGTTTTTCTAAAAATGATCAATGACTAGCCCCTGTTTTTCTAAGAATTATTTACATATTTTTGCACTAGTTCCATATGTTCTTCATACGTTTTAGCGAAATAAACATTTCCAGTGCTCGTATCTGCTACGAAATAATAATAGTCATTTTCTGCTGGTTCTAATACTGCCTTGATTGCCTCTTCGCTTGGATTGTCAAAAGGACCAGGCCCATAGCCGGTATTGGTATACAAATTGTATGGTGAATCTACAGCTGTATCTTCATACGTCACCAATTCTTTATGTTCTCCTAATGCATATAAAACAGAGATATCTGACTGAAGTGGCATATTTGCCTTGATTCGGTTAAAGAAGACTTGTGCAATATTTTTACGATCATTTTCTTTTACGCCTTCTTTTTCAACTAGAGAAGCCAAAGTTAAAACTTCTTGTACAGTCAAATTTTTCTGTTTGATAGCTGAATAATAGTTTTGCATGACCGTATTTGTCTTGTTCACCATCTCAATCACAAGATCCTTAAGCGAAGTACTCGTGTAGTAATCATAAGTAGCTGGGAATAAGTAGCCTTCCAAACGGTATTTTGTGTTCTCAGCTTTAGAGGCACTTTCCAACAATTCTGGGAATTTTTGATACAACTCGTTAAAGAAAGTCTCATCATTTACTAAATCTAAAAATTCTTTCTTGTCTTTACCAGTTACCTTCGCTACCCGCTCAGCAATCTGATCGATGTCGTAGCCTTCTGGAATGGCAATTTTCCCATCTGCAACTTTTGTTGGCTCAGATGTGCCGCCTTCTTGCAACTGCTTGCCAATCTCATCAAGAGTCATATTAGGCGCTAACTGATAATAACCAGCTTGAAAGCCAGTTAAGTTTTTAAATTTTGTATAATAATTGAAAACAATCCCACTTTTAATAATATTGTCTTTCTCCAAAATTTCGCCAATCTGCTTATTAGAAGAGCCGCTTGGGATTCCCACTTGGACTAATTGGTCGTCCGATTTATCTAAAGGCTTCAACCCGCTATCTACATAACGATATACGGTAAACCCGAGAAATCCGCCAATAATCAATAATGTAAGAGCGATCACTAAAATGATCTTCCTCACGATCTTATCTTCTTTTTTACGCAGATTTCTCCGCTTGTCGATTATATCTGCTGTAGCTGCCTTACTGGCTTCTTTTTTGTCTTTGCTTGGGTGTTGTTTGTTTCCTGACAAAACAACTCCTCCTTACTATCATCTTCGTAACTCTGTTTATTATACATGAAATTTCTACTGCCGTGAATTATTTTACCAAATATTATGTCAAAATTGTAAGTGGCAAATGCTCTTTTTGAGGATTACAATGAAAAATAGTTAAAAATGGATAGAAAGGAATTAATATGGCAAAAGGAAAACATCAAAAAAAACAGCAGATCTCTCTTTCTTTTCTCGCAGTTTTGTTGCTGGCTGTCAGCTTCTTTTCAACAGGCATCATTACAGGATGGCAATTAACAAAACAACCTCAACCACAAATTTATAAAACGGAACCCGCACAACTTGCTTCCAATTTAACATCTAATGAGCAGATGCTTGCCAGCAAAATTGATCAATTACTGCAAAAATCAGATTATATCGGTTCGATTTATGTACGCAAAAATAATCGAGTGATATTAGAAAAAGGATATGGGTACGCAAATCTACGCATAAAAGAATCGAATTCTCCTTCTCTTTACTATCAAATCGGTTCGATCCAAAAAGCGATGACTGCTTTACTTATCCTAAAACAAATTCAATCTGGCAAGATAACTTTTGACACAAAGCTATCTGAATTTTATCCTCAGATTCCTGGAAGTCAGCAAATCACAATCAAAAATATGCTTTATATGCGCTCTGGTCTTCATCGAACTGCTTCTCCCGACAAACCTATGTCGGATAGTGAAATCATTCAGTTCGCCCTTCATCATTTGAAACTTGCTGATTATGATACGTATCATTATGAACCATTGAATTATACATTGCTTACAGGGATATTGATCAAACTAACGAATCATCCTTATGAAACTCTTCTAAAAAAAGAAATCATTCGTCCTCTCCATCTAGAACATACAGATTTTTATGACAATGTAAAAAATTCGCCTCAACATGCTGTATCTTACCAGATGTCTGCAACTGACGATTATTCAAAAGCATTGATCGAGCCTGAAACCGACATCCGAAATGAATTAGGTACAGGAAATATAAGTATGTCTGTTTATGACTTGACCAAATTCTTTACCAGTGTTCTTTCTGGCGTTATCATACCAAAAGAACTACTTTTCTCATTGTGGCAAAATAATGGTGATAAACATCCTTACAGCGGCGGTGTTTACAGTGGAAATGATTATATCCTTGCTCAGGGAAATATCAATCGATTCCATGCAGTAGTAGCGATGAAAAAAGACACTAAAGATGCAATCGTTATGGAAAGTAATATCCAATCAGATAAGAAAATCAAATTACCGGCCACTGATTTAAGAAATCAGATTTATGAACTGATGGAAG